>JBEVDP010000255.1:0-5949 GCA_040513235.1 Acidimicrobiia bacterium
ACTATGCCGATCCTCGTAACTCGTTCCTCGACGCGGTGCTCGAACGCCGTCGCGGGATCCCGATTTCGTTGTCGGTTGTCGTCATCGAGGTCGCGCGCCGGCTCGGCGTCGTCGTGCACGGCGTCGGAATGCCCGGCCATTTCTTGGTGCAGGCCGCGGGCGCTGAGGACATCTGGTGCGATCCCTTCTCCGGCGGCGCACTCCTTGACGTCGACGGGTGCCGCGCCCGGTTCGACGCGCTGTTCCGTGGCGAACGCATGTTGCATCCCCGCGATCTCGCGCCCACCCCTTCACGTGCGATCCTCGCTCGCATGCTGGCCAACCTCGAGCAGGGCCCGCTCGGGCGCGACCCACGCGCGCAGGAATGGCTGTACGAGCTACACCTCTCGATCCCCGGCGTGCCCGCCGACGACCGAGCCGTGCTCCGACGCAAGCTCACGCGTGTACGCGCGGGTTGGAACTGACGTGATTTCCGCGGCGATGTTTCCGCTCGGCTCGGTGTTGTTCCCCCATGCGCTCTTGCCGTTGCATGTCTTCGAACCTCGTTACCGCGTGATGATGCGGCACTGTCTCGAAGGCGACAAGGAGTTCGGGGTCGTCCTGATCGAACGGGGGAGCGAAGTTGGCGGCGGCGACGTGCGCTTCGACGTCGGCACGCTCGCGCGCATCGTGCAGGCGAACGAACTCCCCGACGGTCGGTGGGCAGTCGCGTGCGTCGGCCTGCAGCGTTTGCTCGTCGAGGAATGGCTGCCCGACGACCCGTTCCCGCTCGCGCGCGTCGAACTTCTTCGGGAACCGACGGTTGGTCCCGACGCGTACGCTGCGCACGATGCAGTGCGGGCCGCGCTCGCCGATGTGTTGCAGTTGTGGCACCAACTCGACGAGCGCGTCCCGACCGAGGTCCCCGAGGTCGCCGACGACCCCACGCGCGGCTTGTTCGAGCTGGCCGCGCTCGCGCCGATCGGGCCGCTCGATGCGCAGGCCGTCCTGGCCGCGCCCGACGTGCCCGCGCGCGGCACGTTGCTCACTGAGCTCCTTGCCGACCGCGCCCAAGAAATCCGGGCCCGGCTGCGCTAATCGCCACCGGGCCGGCGTCCGGGTGAGAGCGCGCCGTCCCCTGGGTAACGTCAGCGCATGACTCACTTCGACGGCGGTGAGGCCCGGGCCCGGCTCGAGGCGCAACGCGAGCGGGTGACCGGCATGATCGCTGAGCTCCGCCGTGAAGGGCTCGACGAAACCGAGGCCGACCAGACGGGCGAGATAACCCACTACGACCAGCACCCGGCCGATCAGGGCTCGGAAACGTTCGAGCGGGAGAAGGACATCTCGATCCTCGAGGGCCTGGAGTCCGACCTCGCCGAGATCGAGGCCGCGCTGCAACGGCTCGACGATGGCAGCTACGGGATCGACGAGATCACCGGAGAACCGATCGTGCCCGAGCGGCTGGAGGCGCTCCCTACTGCCCGCACCAACGTCGACACTCCCCATTAGCCGGGTGAACGGCGCATGACGGTGGGGCTGCGGCTGTTCGCCACGGCGCGGGAGGCCGCAGGCCGAGGCGCCGACGAGTACGCCGAGGGCGAGGTGCCGACCGTCGCCGCGCTGCTCGACGCTGCCGTCGCCCGCTACGGCGCCGATTTCGCGGCCGTGCTGGGCACCGCCAGGATCTGGGTGAACGGCGACGAACCCGAGTCGGGGTCCGAGACGAAGCTGCGGGCCGGCGACGAGGTGGCAGTACTGCCTCCGGTCTCGGGCGGGGCGTGAGCGCCGACCGGACTCTGGGTCTGGGGAATGCCCCGCACGGCCGCCGCGTCCATTTCTACGCTCACGAATGCCCTCTGTTAGCGTCGCCGCCGCTCGTGCGGGTCCTCATCTCACCCCCGACGCGGCGTCGTGCCCTGCTGGTCATGATCGCGCTCGCGCTGTTGTTGCCCGCTCAGGCAGCGGGCGCGGCTCGCGACCCCCTGGCCCAAGCTGAAGCGCGAGTGACCGCCGCCCGGCGCGCGGCCAACCAGGCCGTGCAGCGCTACGAGGACGCGCAATCGGAGTACTACCAGCTCGAAGGCGACATCGAGCGCACGCGCGAGCAGGTCGCCACTCTCCAGGCCAGTTCAGCGCAGATTGCGATCGTCGCGCAGGCCCGCGCGGTCGAGGCGTACAAGGGCGGCAACGCCGACATGGAAGCGATCATGGGCGGCGACGACGTGCTCGACGCCATGCGCCGCAGCGAGTTGCTCGACCGCGTGAACGAGGACGGCAATGACGTCGTCGACCAGCTCGGCGCGATGACCGAAGACCTCAATATCCAGGAGGCGAACCTCAACGAGCAGCTCGCCGAGCAAGAGGACGTGGTCGAGCAACTCGACGCGCGCCAAGAAGACATGCTCGAAGCGCTCGACGCCGCGGAGGAAGCCGAACAGGAACTGCGCGAGCGCCTCGAACGCGAGCGTCGCGCCGCTGAAGCCGCAGAGCGCCTGCGGCGCGCCCGCGCCGCCGCGGCGAGCTCGCGCAGTGCACCCCGCAGCAGTGGCGGCGGCGGCAGCAGCGCGCCGGCCGTCGTCATCGGCAGCGGCTCGTGGATCTGTCCCGTTCAGGGCGGTGTGTCGTTCAGCGACACCTGGGGCGCGGCCCGCTCGGGCGGTCGGCGCCATCAGGGCACCGACATGATGGCGGCCAGCGGCACGCCGGTCGTCGCCGTCGTGAGCGGCACCGTCAGTCACCGGTCTGGTGGCCTCGCCGGCAACGCGGCATATCTCAATGGCAGCGACGGCAACACGTACTTCTACGCGCACTTGCGCGACTTCGGCGCCTCGGGATCGGTCTCGGCGGGAACCGTCATCGGGACGGTCGGCAACACCGGCAACGCCAGTGGGGGTGCGCCGCACCTTCACTTCGAGATCCACCCCGGCGGCGGCGGGGCAACGAACCCGTACTCAACCCTCCGAGCGCACTGCTAGCGCGTCTTCGAGACATTCTCCCGACAGGTAGCCTGCCCGCAGTGGAAAGCCTCCGTCAGCTTCTCGATCCGACATATCTCGCAGCGCTCGATGCGCGCACCCTCGACGACCTGCGCTCGATGCGAGCCGAATGCCACGACCTCGAACACGCAGTGTCGTACTACCGGCGGCTCGCGCAAGGTCGCATCGAGATCCTCGACGCGGAACGCTCACGACGCGATCGCGGTGGAAGCCTCGAAGACCTCGTAGCCGACCTCCCGCGCATCCTCGGCGCGGAGCCCGGTCGAGCGTCCGCAACTGACGCGCGCATCGCGAGCGCGGAAACACCACCGATCGAACTGGTCTGGACCGACGGCCGTCAGGAACTCGTGGCCGACAACACGCTCGCGAACCTTCCCGGCCTCGACGACGAAGAGCTCTCGCGCGCGACCGACGATCTGCGTGAGTTCGAGCGGGAGTTGTCCGACGTCCGCCGCGAGTTGCACGGCGTACTCGATGCGCTCGATCGCGAGGTCGCCGAGCGGCAGGTCGCCGGGACACCGTGATGCAGCCCCCCGACGCGCTCGAGGCGCGGCTCCGGGACCTCGGCGAGTTCATTCGGGAGCAGCGGCGTAACGCCCGGCTTTCATTGCGCAAGCTCAGCGAGGTCGCCGGGATCTCGAATCCCTACCTCAGCCAGATCGAGCGCGGGCTGCGCAAGCCGTCGGCAGAGATCCTGCAGTCGATCGCCAAGGGGCTCCGCATCTCGGCCGAGACGCTGTACGTACGGGCGGGCATCCTCGACGAGCGAACCGGCGACGCCCCCGACCTGATGGATGTGATCATCTCGGATCCGACGCTGACCGACCGCCAAAAGCAGGTCCTCATCGAGATCTACCGCTCGTTCCAGACCGAGACCCGGGCGGGCGAGCAGGCGGCCACCGGAACGTGAGTCGGGCCTTCCGTCCGGCTCGCTGAATAGGATCCTGTCCGATGGCTGTGCGCAGGGTCGCCGTCTTCAGCATGCATACGTCGCCGCTCGCGCAGCCAGGCGCGGGCGACGGGGGCGGCATGAACGTCTACGTCCGCGCCCTCGCGGGCGCGCTCGCTCGCGCCGGAGTGGAGTGCGACGTCTACACGCGCGCCGAACAGACCGAGCAACGGGCGATCGTCACGGTTGAACCCGGCTTTCGGGTGATGCACGTCACTGCAGGCCCCCGAGAACCGGTTCCGAAGCACGACCTCCCCGCGCTCGTCGACCCTTTCGTCACCGCCGCGAGCGAGTTGCTCGTCGAGTCGCCACCAGTCGAGGTGTTGCACGCGAACTATTGGCTCTCGGCCGCGATCGCGCATCAGCTGAAGCACGCGTTCGACGTTCCGCTCGCGGCGACGTTCCACACGCTTGCTCGCGTGAAGGCCGACGCCGGCATCGACGACGATCCCCAACAGCGCGCGCGCACCGAACACGATGTGATCGCGTGCGCCGACATGATGCTCGCGTCGACAGAAGACGAGCGCGCGCAACTCGCTTCGTTGTACGACGCCGATCCCGAACGCATCGAGATCGTTCCTCCCGGTGTCGACCACAGCGTCTTCGCGCCCGGCGACGCGGATGCCGCGCGGGCCAAGCTCCAACTGCGCGGCCAGCGCGTCTTGCTGTTTGCGGGACGGATCCAACCGTTGAAGGATCTCGGGCTGGCGATCGAGTCGCTCGCGGCGCTCGACGATCCCGACGTCACGCTGTTGATCGTCGGCGGGCCGAGTGGGTGCGACGGCGAGGACGAACTCGCCCGGATCCGAGCCCTCGTCGGCGATCTCGGAGTGTGCCACCAGGTTCGGTTCGTCCCGCCCCTGCCGCACGCGGAACTCGCCGATTATTACCGCGCCGCCGACGTGTGCATCGTGCCCTCCCGCACCGAGTCGTTCGGGTTGGTCGCGCTGGAAGCGGCCGCGTGTGGCACGCCCGTCGTTGCGGCATCCGTCGGCGGGTTGCGCTCCCTCGTGCAAGACGGGCAGACCGGCTATCTCGTCGAGGGGCGCGATCCAATCGACTTCGCGGCACCCGTGGCGATGCTGCTCGAGGACCGCGAGTTCGCGACCGAGATGGGCCTGAACGCCGCGGCGAACTCGCGCCGCTACTCGTGGAGCATCACGGCCGCACGCTTGCGGCGGCTCTACGGCGACCTCGTCGCGCGCGGCCTCGTTCGGTGTGAGTGAACCCGTTCTCGACGAAGCGTTCCTCGCGGCCAAGCACGCGCTGATCGCAGAGCATCTCGAAGGGCCGGTCGCGCGCGAGCCATGGGTGCAGACCGTGGAGTACGACGCGAGCATCCCGCGCTGGTACGTGCGGTTCGGGTGCGAGGGCCGGGACGCGTCGACGATCTATTTCGACCTCCACCAACGCACCCTGCGCTATGAGCTCTACTTCCTGCCCGACCCGCCGGCGCACCACGAGGAGCTGTACCGGTTCCTGTTGCGGTGCAGCCACGCCATGTACGGCGCGCACTTCTCGATCGGTCCCGACGGCGACTGCTACCTCGTCGGCCGCACGTTGCTCGAGCACCTCGACACTGTCGAGCTCGACCGCATCATCGGCGTCCTCTACGAAGCCGTTGAACGCTGGTTTCAAGCCGCGATCAGCATCGCGTTCCGGAGAACCTGACATCACGTAACAATGTGAAGTGTTGTCTTGTAATGCATCGGGCCACCATGCTACGGTGCGAGAGCAGTCGGGCCCGAGGTGCAGGACGCGGCGTTCCGTTCGGGGAAGTGCGGAGCACCGGGAATCGTTCCTCGGGCTCGATTCGCATCGCTCGAAGTCCCGATGGCGCGAGTGGTCTCGCGGGCCGGACGCTGCGTTTGCAGCGGGCATTACGCTTTGACCGATGTCGTCGCGTGTCGCGTGCCTCGGCGGGGGGAAAATGGGCGCCGCGCTCGTGGGCGGCCTTCTCGACGGCGGCTGGGAAGCCGACCAGATCGGCGTGGCCGAAGTCGACGTGGAACGCCGTCGCGA
>JBEVDP010000256.1:0-2582 GCA_040513235.1 Acidimicrobiia bacterium
CTCGATCGTGTCCACGTCGTGTGGACCGGCCTGAATCGACTCGAAACCTCGACGCAGCTCGACCCGTACACGGGTGAGCTCCACGAGGGCTACGCACAGGATGCGATGTACGCGCGCCGGTAGGACGACTCGAGCACTGTTGACCGAACTCGGCGGATGACACGGCAGCGAGAATCGTTCTGTCGCAAGGAGCGCGCGCGCTCCTCTTCCGTAGCGCCTTGCCGTAGACGCGCGGACGCCGTCGTCGTTGCTGGTCATGACGCGCCCGACCGGGCAAGATTGGCGCGCCACGTTCGCCCGCGAGGACCAAGCCCCTGACGGGAGGCACCATGACTGTTGCGTTCGATGAGGTTGTCGAGAAAGTTGGCGACGCGGGGCGTCGGGTGGAAGCCGACGGCGGCGCCTCGCCGGTCCTGGTCGCCGTTGTCCGGGAATTCCAGGCGAAGCTCGCGAAGGCGGAGCAGCACGCCAGCGGAGGCGTTCCCGATCGCGACTCGGTGTTGGAGCTGGAACAGGCCGGCGATAGCGCGAAGGCAGCAGCCGAGGCCGACGCAGGCTTGTCGAGCGACTCCCGCCAGTCGGTGCTCGCGGCCCACCTCGCGATCTGCAAGCTCAAGGCGGGCGCCTGATCGAGTTGGCACTATATCGAGAGTTGACATAGTCAGTCGGGAGTCGTCATACTGCGGGCATGGCTGATCGGCCCGACGTCGACTCGTTCCTTCCGTTGCCCGCGTCGGTGATGCACATCGTCGTCGCGCTCGCTGACGGCGAAAAGCACGGCTACGCGATCATGCGCGATGTCGCGAGGCTGAGCGACGGCAGCGTGCGCATGGGGTCGGGCACCTTGTACGGGTCGATCAGGCGCATGCTCGATCAAGGTCTGATCGAAGAGACCGACGTACGTCCCGACCCCGCACTCGACGACCAGCGCCGTAAGTACTACCGGCTTACCGAACTCGGGCACCGCGTCGGTGCCGCCGAGTACAGCCGCCTGCGCGCGTTGGTGAGTGCTGCGCAACTGCGCAAGCTCGGCGCGGCGTGGGGCGGCGCGACGTGAACGGGGTGGCGCGCAGTCTCCATCGCGTCGTCTTGCGCATGTACCCGCGCGAGTTCCGCGACGCGTTCGGCGACGACATGGTGCAGACCTTTCTCGATCGGCGTCGTTACGAACACCGATCCTCCTTCGGCCTCTTGGCCGCCGAACTCGTCGACGCGGCGTCGGTCGCACCGACCATGCGATGGGAGAACCCGATGAACCGCATCCTTTGGCTCGCGTCCGGTCCGGCCGCCCTCGTTCTCGTCCTCGCGCTCGTGGGCGGGGGTCCGATCGTCGTCATCGCGCTCCTCGGCGTTGTCATCGCCTTGTTCGTCGTCGCCCGCGGCCGCGACCGGCTCGACGTGCCCGTCGACGCTCCGCGGCGCGCCGGCACATGGGCGGTTGGCGGCGCGCTGGCGATCGCGGTCGGGCTCGCGATCCCGGCGATCGACGGCGGCGAGCTCAACGCGTTTTGGTGGTCGGCGATGGCCTTGTCACTCCTGGCCGGGATGGTGCTGCTGACGACGGGCTTGCTGCTCGTCGTCGCCCGCCACACGCCTCGGAGCAAGCCGGCCTCCTGAGGCTGGTGTGTTTCGCTCGACGAATGGAATGATCTGCGCGATGAATCCGAACAGCCATCGTCGGGGTTGACCCTGCTGAGGTCGGCCGTTTCTACGGCAAAGGCCTCGCTCGACGGCAACTCGAGGTCATCGACGCGTTCATTCCCCAGATCTCGACGGACTGCGCGCCGTACGAGACGCGGGCGCGATTTCCGTTACCGCCATATAGCTCGACGCTGAACCGCGAGGTTGGAAGGCACGCCGTGGATGTTGGGGCTCATCTTCCGCTCATGGACTTCGGGGGTCATCCGTACACCCTCGATCATCTCGTTGACTACACGAAAGCGGCGGCCGAGCTCGGCTTCGGCGCGCTTTCGGTGAACGATCACATGGTGTTTTCAGTGCCGTGGCTCGACGGCCCGGTCGCGCTCGCTGCGGTGATGGACGTCTCAGGCGAGATGACGCTCGCAACGACGGTCACGCTCGCTGTGGTGCGTGGACCCGTACTCGTCGCGAAGACGCTGGGCGCGATCGATCGACTGTCCGGCGGCCGGCTGGTCGTGACCGTCGGTCCGGGCTCCTCCGCGGCGGACTACGCGGCCGTCGGTCTCGACTTCTCGGAACGCTGGCCCCGGTTCGACGAAGCTATTGGCGCGCTACGCGCGCTGTGGCGACGCGACAGCCCTCCGTTCGCCGGCCGGTTCTACTCGACCGAGGGTCTTTCGTTGGAGCCGCGACCTGCGCAGCCGGACGGACCACCGATATGGGTCGGCAGTTGGGGTTCAGATGCCGGACTTCGCCGCGTGGCTCGTCTCGCCGACGGCTGGCTGGCGTCCGCGTACAACACGACCCCGGACCTCTTCGGCGAAGCGTGGCAGACGCTCCGCACGAAGCTCCCATTGCACGGAAAGGACGCCGAGACGTTCCCGAACGCGCTGGCGACAATGTGGTGTTACATCACCGACGATCGCGCCGAAGCCGAGCGC
>JBEVDP010000257.1:0-5285 GCA_040513235.1 Acidimicrobiia bacterium
GCGCTCTCGATGAACTCCTCCTTGGTGACCACTTCGCTGTCGTCGTCGTCACCACCGATGCACCCAGTGGCGACGAGCGTGGCGGTCGCGAGAAGCGCTGCAGTCCGGAGCATGCGCGCACGCTAGCTCGGTAGGGTGCGCGCATGGATCTCGGCCGCGTCGCCTGGCGTGAGCGCGACCTTCTGTTCGACCGCGAGGAGCTTGCCCGGTCCAAGCGCGTCACGCGCGATCTTCGTGTGCTCGGGCGTGACGAGGTACGGGTGCGCGCCGTCGGCGCGTTCGGCCGCGAGCGCGAGCATCTTCGGCCCGAGCGCAGCGAGCACGCGTCGCGGCGGTTCCGACGACCGGGGCGCGAAGAACAATGCGGAGTCCATCGCGTCGAGATAGGTGCGCATCGCGGCGAGCGGCGGTCCGTACGTGGTGCCGTGGAACCCTTCGACCGCGGGCGCGTGGCTCACGCCCATCCCGAGCACAAAGCGACCCGGGAACGCCTCGGAAATCGTCTGCCAGCCGGCGTTCATCGCCATCGGTCCCCGCGCGTAGATCGACGCGATTCCGGTGCCGACGGACATGCGCTGCGTTGCGCCGAGCACGAGCGTCGCGGACACAAGCGGGTCGCGGTTCACCGCTTCCGGGAACCAGATGCTCCCGTAGCCGAGTGCTTCGAGCTCCTGCACGATCTCGGGGCCCTGAGCCCACGGGAACTGATCGAGGTGGAAGGTCCAGATACCGACGCGACCGAGATCCATGCGCGCACCCTACCGAGGCCGTTAGCGTCGCCACATCTCGATCGGAGGCCGTCATGAAGGCGAAGACGACGGTGGTCATGCTCGTGGCCCTTTCCTTGCTCGTGGTCGGCTGTATCGGCGGCGACGATGGTGGCGACGACGTCACCAAGGAGGAGTTCATCGAAGCGGCCGATGCGATCTGTGCCGACTTCACCGAACAGCTCGACGAAGTGACGGCGAACCTTCCCGCCGACGCGTCGATCGAAGCGGCCGCGGAGGTCCTCCTGGACGACGCCTTGCCCTTGTTCCGTGCCCAGATCGACGAATTGCGGGAGCTCGATCTCCCCGCCGACGACGCCGACGAACTCGAGCAGCTCTGGGACGACCTCGACGCGGAGACCGACCGGCTCGAAGCTGCGCTCGAGGACGACCCGGAATCGGCCCTGGTCGAGGACACGTTCGTGGATGAGAACGCGTTCGCCGAGGAGTACGGCATGCAGGAATGCGGCGGCGAGTAGCCCGCACGACCGAAAATAGAACGCGTTACACTTCCGCGCCATGAGCACCCGGCAGCTACTGATCGGTGGGGAGTGGGTCGACGGCGCCGACGGTGGCTACGACATCGTGAACCCCGCGACCGAGGACGTCGTCGACGTCGCGCCCGAAGCATCCGTCGCCCAGGCGCAGGACGCGGCGCGCGCGGCGCGCGCCGCATTCGACGGCTGGTCGCAGACGAAACCCGAATTCCGGGCGGAACTGCTCGCCAGGACTGCGGCCGCCATCAAGGGCCGCTTCGACGACTTGCTGCCACTGGTGATCGCGGAGACCGGGTGCACTGCCACCGTCGGCAAGCAGATGCAGGTGCCGACCGCTTGGTCGCGCTTCGAGACCTACGCCAAACTCGCCGTCGAGTCCCAAGACATCCCACTCCCGCCCGGGGAGATGCCGGCGACCGCGCTCGCGCCGGGCGGGCTGATGGGCGCGATCGTGCGCCGTGCGCCTGTGGGGGTCGTCGCCTGCATCACGCCGTACAACTTCCCGATCGTGAACATGGCGGGCAAGCTCGGCCCCGCGCTGGCAATGGGCAACACGGTGGTGGTGCGGCCGGCGTCACAGAACCCGCTCGCGGTGATCGAGTTGGTGCGCATCATGCACGAGGTCGGGTTCCCCGAAGGCGTCGTCAACGTCGTGACCGGCTCCACTCCCGGCACCGGTGAAGCGCTCGTCGACAGCCGCGACGTCGACATGGTGTCGTTCACCGGCTCGACGGGTGTCGGCCTGCGTATCGCCGAAGCGGGCGGGCGCACGATGAAGCGCACGCTGCTCGAACTCGGCGGCAAGGGTGCCGCGCTCGTCTTCGACGACGCCGACGTGAAGACGGCCGTCTCCATGATCGGGTCGGTGTGGACGTTCCACTCGGGCCAGATCTGCACCGCGCCCACGCGCGCAATCATCCAGCGCAAGCTCTACGAGCCTGTCGTCGCGGGCCTCGCGAAGATGGCGAACGTGTTGAAGGTCGGCGATCCCTACGAGCCGGGAGTCGTTGTCGGGCCGGTCATCACCGCCGCGCACCGAGATCGCGTCGAGAGTTACGTCGAGGCGGGACGCGCCGAAGGCGGGGAAGTGGTTGCCGGAGGCGAGCGGCCGGAGAAGCCCGACACCGGCTTCTACGTCGCGCCCACGCTCATCGCCGGGTGCCATCAAGGTATGCGGGTGGTGCAGGAGGAGATCTTCGGGCCGGTCATCGTCGCCATCCCGTTCGACGAGGAGGAGGAGGGGATCGCGATCGCCAACTCGTCCGACTTCGGCCTGTACGACTACGTGTTCAGCGCCGACACCAACCGCGCCTTTCGCGTCAGCAAGCGCCTGCGCGCCGGCAACGTCGGGATCAATACGACCCAGCGCAACCACAACGCGCCGTTCGGCGGCATGAAGTACAGCGGGGTCGGGCGCGACGGCGGCGTGTTCGGGCTGCACGCATACAGCGAGATGCAGTCGGTCGTCTGGCCGGGCTGAACTCGTGGCGACCGTTTCCATCGTTCCGGAGGGCGTCCTCGCCTACGGGATCCAACTGCCGGTCCAAGCGCTGTCGGTGCGGACATCGGTCGCGTGGGAGCGCGAAGGGTCGACGATCGGCGACATGGTCCACGTCGCGCAGGCGTGCGACACCGCCGGGTTCCTCTACGTCGCCGTCTGCCACCACGTCGCCATCCCGCGCGAACCCGCGGCGATGATGAGCACCCAGTGGTTCGACCCGGTGCCGACACTCGCGTACCTCGCCGCCCTGACGACTCGTACGCGCGTCATGACCAACGTCTTCGTCGTCGGCTACCAGCATCCACTTCAGACTGCGAAGGCGTTCGCGACGCTCGATGCGCTCTCGAACGGGCGCGTGATCCTCGGCGTCGGCGCCGGTCACCTGGAAGGCGAGTTCGGCGCGCTCGGGATCTCGTTCGCGGATCGCGGCGCGGCCACCGACGAAGCCATCGACGCGATCACGGTCGCGCTCTCGGAGGAGTGGCCCGAGCACGCCGGTGAACTGTGGCAGTTCGCCGACGTCGGGCAACGGCCGCGTCCAGTGCAGGAGCCGCGCCCGCCGATCTGGATCGGCGGCTCGGGCAAGCCCGCGCTGCGCCGCGTCGCCGCGCGCGGCGACGGGTGGATCCCGCAAGGGACGCCGCGCAAGCAACTGCCCGCCGACATCGAGTACATCCTCCGCCACCGCGACGAAGTGCGGCCCGGCGCGGTTCCCGAGATCGGGTTCATCACCGAGACGATCCATGTCGGTGAGCCCGACTTCGACATCGGGCCGTATTCAGTTTCCGGTTCCGCTGACAAGCTCGTCGACTCCTTCAACCAGCTCGGGGCGATGGGCGTGAGCCACTTGCAGCTGCGCTTCGCGAGCCGCTCCGCCGCCGAACTCTGCGACCAGGTCGCCGCGTGGGGCACCGACGTCGGTCCGCACCTCATCCGGCGCCCGCTCACCTGAACCCTCCACCCGAACAAGGAGCGAATTCGCATGCCGCTGCTCACGATGCGTCACGACTTCCGGGCTCCCGACTTCGGTCCCGCGTCGACGCGCGACATCTATAGCGCCGCGCTGGAGCAGTTCCGCTGGGCCGACGCGCACGGATTCGACTTCCTCGTGCTGTCGGAGCACCACGCGATTCCCGACGGCTGGATGCCGGCACCGCTCACGATCGCGGCGGCCGCGCTCGCCATGACAGAACGCGCGCCGGTCCTCATGTCGGCATCGATCCTCCCCTTGCACGATCCGGTACGCATCGCCGAGCAGATCGCGGTGATCGACAACGCCTTCCCCGGCCGCTTGTGGACCGTGGTCGGTGCGGGTTACCGCGAAGAAGAGTTCGAGATGGCGGGCATCGAGCACGCGCGCCGAGGCAAGATCCTCGAGGAGTTCGCGCAGGTCCTACTCGACGCCTGGACCGGCGAACCGTTCGAGTTCCAGGGCCGCACGATCCGGGTCACGCCCCGACCCGCGACCCAACCGCACCCGATGTTGCTCATCGGCGGTGGGGTACCGGCCGCGGCGCGGCGGGCGGCGCGGTTGCGCCTGCCGATGATGCCGATGAACACCGACGTCGCGTTGCACGAGGCGTACCGCGACGAAGCCGCGAAGATCGGGTTCACGGGCGGCTTCGTGATGGTGCCCGAGGGCCCGACCTTCGTCCACGTCACCGAGGATCCCGACCGCGCCTGGGCCGACCTTGCGCCGTACCTCCTCTACGAGACCCAGACCTACGCGTCGTTCCAGACGCCGGGCCAGCACTCGACCCCGCGGGTCGACGCGGAGACGCTCGACGACCTGAAGCAGGCGAAACAACTTTGGGTCGGCACCCCCGACGACGTCCTTGCCCGGGCCCGGACGCTCAATCCGACCGCGGCGCTGAACTTCCATCCCCTCGCGGGTGGCGTGCCGCCAGACCTCGCCTGGGCGAGTCTCGACCTCTTCGCGGCCAAGGTCCTCCCCGAGTTGACCAGGTCCTCCCCGAGTTGAAACGCACGTAAATCGCGCGCGAACGGCCTGGTCATCGGCCGGACGGACCGGTACGGTCGACGGACTGCTCGGGCGACGAGGAGGGGTCATGGCGCGCTATCGGCGGATCGACGTGAAGCGTCCGGCGGTCGAGTCCGAGCCCGAGGCGATGCAGTCGGTGCGGATGCGCCGAGCCGGCCTCAAATCGGCGATGAGCGGCCTCGAGATCGCGATCGCGGCGCCCGCGCCGGGACGCATCGGCGAGTGGGCTCGAGGCGTACGCGACGCGGTTCTCGTCGTCCACGAGGTGTGGACCCGCCACGTCGTGGAGACCGAAGCTCCCGGCGCATTCCTCGACGAGCTCGTCGAGGCCGCACCGCGGCTGTCGAAGCCGGCGCTGCGGCTTCGGGAGGAGCACGGCGAGATCCTTTCGATCCTGCTCGCTGTCGAGGACCGCCTCGCCGTCGAACTGGAAGACGTGGAGTGGGCCGAGTCGTTGCGCAGCGATCTCACGACGCTGCTCGTCGCGCTCGCGCGCCACCGTCAGCGCGGCGCCGACC
>JBEVDP010000258.1:0-3081 GCA_040513235.1 Acidimicrobiia bacterium
ACTGCCGCACGAGGAACGCGCCGAACCCCGTAGCGAGGAACGGCAACGCGAGCGCGCCGTAGGTGTTGAAGCCGATGTACTGCCCGACCGCGGGAACGTCGCCGAGCGTCGAGATCGTGTCGAGGTTGGTGAAGAACACGACCTCGAACGGGATCATCATCGTCGTGAGGAACACGACGAAGAGCAGCCGCTTGAAGGGGAACTCGAGGAACGCGAAGGCGTATGCCGCGAGTATCGCAGTAAGGAGTTGTCCCCCGACGATGAGGACGGTGACAACGAGCGAGTTGAAGAGATACGAGCCGACGTGCCCTTCGCTCCACGCGTCCGAGTAGGAGCTCCAGTCGGGGTTGCTCGGGAACAACGTCGGCGGCCGAGCCGCGATCCGATCGGGCTGCAGGAGCGAGTTGACCACGGTGATGTAGATCGGGAACAGCACGATCACGGCGAGCACGGTGAGCACGACATAGCGGACGGTCACACGGAGGGCGTGACCGGTTGGAGTCTGGCTCCATCGAGTCGTGGGAAGTGCGCGGGTGTCAGCGTTCATAGGTGACCCGTCGTTCGAGGAACCGCAGCTGGATCAGGGTGAGCACCAACGTGATCCCGAACAGGGCGACCGCGAGGATCGCGGCCGAGTTCTGATCCGGTGGGCTGCCGAACGCAGTGCGGTAGATCGAATACACCAGGACGTTCGTCTTGTCGTCGGGGCCGCCTTCGGTGAGGAGGTCGATCTGGCCGAAGGCCTGGAAAGCAAGGATGGTGCCGACGACCGCGGAGAAGAACAGCGTCGGCGACAACAGAGGCAACGTGACGTTGCGAAAGCGCGACCACGCGCTCGCGCCGTCGACGCGCGCCGCTTCGAGGAGTTCGTCGGGGACGCTTTGCAAGCCCGCCGACATGAGGATGAACGACAGCCCGAGGGTCTGCCAGATCGTCGTGATCGACACGCAGACGAGTGCCCACTGCGGGTCTTGCAGCGGACTCGGTTGATTCTCGGTGCCGAGCCAATACGGGATCAGCCCGATGATCGGGTTGAGGAGCGTGAAGAAGATGACTGATGCGACCGCGATCGAGGTTGCGACCGTCGACGAGAAGATCGTTCGGTAGATCCCGACGCCGCGTAAGCGTTGGTGCGCGAGCACGGCCAGGCCGAGACCGAGCGCGATCCCGAGCGGGACAGTGAGCAGTGCGAACTGGAAGGTGACCTTGACGCTGTTGAGGAAGTCGTCGGACGTCCACACGTCTTTGTACTGCTCGAAGCCGACCCACTTTTTCGGAAGGAGCGGCGACGGCGGTGCGCGGTAGAACCCGAGCCAGATGTTCTTGACGAACGGGTAGAACACGAACGTCCCGAACAACACGAGACTCGGGAGCACGAGCGCGTAACCCAGCAACGCCTCGCGTGTGCGCCGGCTCAGTCGATGCGTTTTCACGCCGCGCCCACGCGCGCGCCGGATTCGGCATCGAATATGTGGAACTTGGCCGGTTCCGGCGCGAGCTTTACGTTCGCACCCGCGATCGGTGGCGCCTCGTCGGCCGATTGGCGAGTGACGATCATCGTGCCGTCGACCAACCGGCAAACGATGTGCCGTTCGTGACCGAGCGACTCGACGACGCTGACGACCGCGGGGATCGCGCCGGCTGCGCCGAGCACGACATGCTCGGGCCGAACGCCGATGATCACCTCGTCGATGTGGCGTTTGGCGAGCCGGTTCGCGAGCTCGGCCGGCAGCGGTATCTCGGCGCCCGGGAGCGCGACCGCCAGCCCGTCGCCCTCGGCGCCGACGACCCGTCCGGGAACGGTGTTCATCGGCGGCGAGCCGATGAAGTTGGCGACGAACAGGTTGACCGGCGCCGCGTAGACCTCTTGCGGCGGGCCGGCCTGCTGGAGCACGCCGTCGCGCATGATCGCGATCCGATGCCCCATCGTCATCGCCTCGACCTGATCGTGGGTGACGTAGACAGTCGTGGTCTCGAGCCGGCGCTGCAACTCGATCAGCTCGGCCCGGGTCTGGACCCGCAACTTTGCGTCGAGATTCGAAAGCGGTTCGTCCATGAGAAACGCCTGCGGCTGGCGGACGATCGCGCGCGCGAGCGCGACGCGTTGGCGCTGCCCACCCGACAGCTGTGCAGGCTTGCGGTCGAGCAACTCCGACAACCCGAGGGCGTCGGCTGCGTCGGCCACAAGGCGTTGACGTTCCGCGGGCGGGGTCTTGCGACTCTTCAGCGGGAACTCGATGTTCCGCGCGACCGTCATGTGTGGGTACAGCGCATAGCTCTGGAACACCATCGCGACGTCGCGATCCTTCGGTTCCACATGCGTGACGTCGACGTCACCGATGCGGATCTCACCTTCGCTCGGGTCTTCCAAGCCCGCGATCATGCGCAACGCGGTCGACTTCCCGCAGCCCGACGGGCCGAGCAACACGAGGAACTCGCGATCCGCGACCTCGAGATTGAGGTCGCGCACGGCAACGACGTCGCCGAAGCGCTTCGTCACGTTGTCGAAGACGACGCGGGCCATCGCCGGGGAATCTAACGGGCGCGCAGGAAGGTCCCCTTGGGATCCCAGCGCCGTAGGGCCGCGACCTCGGCCGCATCCGGCGGTGCAAGCTCACCCACGGTCCCGGCAACCGTGAGGTCCCAACCGCATGCTGCGCGCGCCCGCTCGATCGCGCCGGCGGGATCGGGTCCGGCGGGGACCGCGACCAGCACCAACTCGTCGCCTCGCTTCTCCAGCCGGCCGAGGTCGGTGACGAGCGCTTGCACCGACGCACCCGGAGAGGTGATGTAGCCGCACTCGGGCGGCGTGCGAGCGGGGTTCAGCGTCGCGACCACGACACTCTCAGCTGCGGTGCTCGCGACGTCGTTGCCGCCGCCGGAACCGACGAGGAACGGCGCCGGCGGGATCCACGTCGAGTTCACGTTTCCGTACCGATCGATCTGCGCGCCACCGAGACACCCGATCGTCGTCGTTCCCGGCCCGCCGACGAGGGCGCCGAGGACGAACGACGCGTCCGACAGCATCGTCGCGGTCGGGAAGTTGCGATGGTTGAGCACGAGCGGGTCGGCCGGCGTCGG
>JBEVDP010000259.1:0-5200 GCA_040513235.1 Acidimicrobiia bacterium
CGTTGCGAGAGCTCATAGACCGCTTCGACCTGCTCCCACGGAATGCCGTGGTTCACGATCGAGAAGAAGCCGACCTCCTCCAGCGCGTGACGCACGCTCCGGCCGAGCATCTCGACCGAATCTGGACCGTCGAGGAGACTGAGGTCGAGGACCGGAAGATCTCGAACGGTCATTGCTCCTCCTACCGCGATTCTCAGAATGCGATCGTGAAACCGCCGTCGATGACCAACACTGCTCCGTTCACGTACGAGGCACCGGGGCCGACGAGAAACAGTACCGGTTCGGCGACTTCTTCGGGCTCGCCCGCTCTCGCCATGGGAAGACGAGCCATGAGGTGATCGGCACCGCCGCCGTCGAGGAGCGCCGTGGTGCGAGGAGTGCGGATCAGCCCGGGCACGACCGCATTGGCGCGGATACCGCCGGGGCGCTTCATCGCGAGAGTCCGCGTGTAGCCGACGATTGCAGCCTTTGCCGCCGCGTACCAGGCCACGGGTCCGCCGATCACGCTGCCGTTCACGGATGACATGTTGACCACGGATGCCCCTGGTGGAGGTGTTGTGCGCAGCCACGCCTGCGTCATCCAGTGAACGCTGGCGACGGCTTCCTGCAAGCCGTCTTCGAAGTGGCGCCGTATGTAGCTCGACGGACCCGCGTTGTTCACGAGATGAGCGATCGAGACTCCACGCGCGGCGGTGTCCGCGAAGGCGTTGTCGATCGCGGCGGATGAGCCGACGTCGACGACTTGCGCCGCCTCGAGGCAAGGCCGGACCTCGGGATGCGACGCGGTCGTTTGCACGCCCTCGGGGTCGATGTCCCAGAGCTCCAGGCGATACCCGTGACGTGCGCCCGCGATCGCGATCGCGCGGCCGATTCCGCTTCCGGCGCCGGTGACGAGCAGGACTTGGCCGGAGTCGTCGGCGCCCGCGCTGCTCATCGTCCCTCCGGTCGGTAGATCGTGATGGGGCTCGGTTGTGTGAGCCAAGCCGAGCGGTCGCGCCACGGGGGACCGGTCATGACGCCGCCGTCGACCACGAGTGCTTCGCCCGTGATCCACTCGGATTCGTCACTCGCGAGGAAGAGTACCGAGCGGGCAACATCGACAGCCTCACCGGCCCGACCGAGCGGCACGACAGCCGCGCGCTCCTCTCGCTCGCGCTGCATGTGTTGTTCCACTCGTTCGCGTCCCTTGCTCAGCGGGCGGCGAGCGCCGAGCGGAGTCACGATGAAGCCCGGACAAACGCAGTTGACCCTGATGTTGTCCTCAGCCAGCTCGTTCGCCACCGACTTCGTGAGGTGGATGACCGCTGCCTTCGACGTGGCGTACAGGTGAGGCATCGAGCCAGTTCGGAGGCCCGCGCCCGAAGAGGTCGAGATGATCGAACCCGAGACCTGCTTGCGCATGACCTTGGCCGCATGCTTCATCCCGAAGAACACGCTCTTCAGGAGTACGTCGATCGACAGGTCGAAGTCGGCTTCGCTGATGGAGTCGATCGGACCGAACGCGCCACCGAACCCGGCGTTGTTGAACATGATGTCGAGGCGCCCATGATCGTTGGCTGCTCGTTCGACAAGTCCGGCGACGTCGCTCTCCCGGCTGACGTCGCAGTGGACAAACGTGACCCGCGGGCCCAGTTCCTCCGCGAGCTCGAGGCCGATTTCCCGCTGAAGATCCCCGACGACGACCGCGGCTGCTCCCTCCTCGAGGAACAAGCGCGTCGAAGCCTCTCCGATACCGCTCGCACCCCCGGTGACGACCGCCACCTTGCCTTCGAGTCGCTTCATCCTGCTCCAGACTCCGCCTTCTGCAGGCGCGCTAGCGTGAAACGCCGACCGGGACATTACCGATGCTGACGAGCGGAGGGAAATGGGCGAGTGTTCGATGTGCTGATCACCGGCGCACAGGTTGTGACCGCCGCAGGTACCGCCAGTGTCGACATCGGTATTTCCGACGGCCGGATCGCATCACTCCACGTTGCGGGAGCTGCAACCACCGCCGCCGGCCGGACGATCGACGCAACGGGGAAGCTTGTGCTCCCGGGGGGAATCGACCCCCACTGTCACATTGGAATACCGCTCCCGCGGCGGGAGACGGGGCTCGATCGCTATACGTCAGAGTCGCCTGAGGACGCCACGCGCGCGGCAGCATTCGGGGGCGTCACCACAGTCGTCGACTTCGTGATGCCGACCTCGCGACCATTCGTCATCGACGGTCGAACGGTGCAAGGTTCCGACGCGACGTTGCTCGAGCTCGCGGAGGTGCGGCGCCAGGCGTTCAGCGGCTCGGCGCACGTCGACTACACGTTCCACTGCATGGTGTCCGGCGCGAACGCCGCCGTTGCGACGGGCCAGCTCGGCGAGCTCATCTCAGACGGCATCGCGAGCATCAAGGTCTTCACTGTGAACGAGCCGATGCGCGTCAAGACCGGAGACCTCTGGGCCGTGTTCCTCGAGACAGCGAAGCACGGCGGAATCATGTCGGTGCATGCTGAAGACCACGATCTCGTCGACCACATGCGGCGGCGCTTGGCCGCCGAGGGTAACGACGACGCGGTGAACCTCCCGCTCGTGCACAGCAAGCTGTCCGAGGAGCTTGCGTTCCGTCATGTCCTCCGGCTCGCGGAGCGAACGGAAACCGCCGTGTACATGCTCCATGTCAGTGCGATCGAGGGCATCGAGGCGGTGTCGGAGTCGCGGAGCCGGAACCTCCCTGTCTACGGGGAGACATTGCACAACTACCTCGAGTTCAACTGCGGGCACTATTCGGCGCCCGAGGGCACGGCCGCTCACACCTACCCGTCCCTGAAGTACGAGGCCGATCGGCTCGCGCTCGTCGAGGCGATGCTCGACGGTTCCCTCTCGACCACCGCGACCGATCACATCGCCACGTCGCGCGAAGTCAAGCTCCACGGTGGGTCCGTCACGACCGTGTGCGGAGGGCACAACGGCATCGAGACCAGGCTCCCGGTGACCTTCACGCGCTTGGTGCAGGAACGGCGGATGTCACTCGAGCGCTTCGCCGAGGTGAGCGCCACCAACGCGGCCAAGATCCTGGGGCTTTACCCGAGAAAGGGAGTGATCCAACCTGGCAGCGATGCTGACATCGTCATCTGGGATCCCGACATCACTCGGACGATCACCGCGGAGGGATCACACGGAGGTGCCGACTACAGCATCTGGGACGGCTTCGAGTGCAGGGGCTATCCGGTGACGACGATGCTGCGCGGCAAGGTGATCGTCGACGACGGTGTGCTGCACGGAGACGTACGCGACGGTGAGTGGGTACGCCAGCGAGTCGGCCGCGACGTGCTGACCCGAACCGCGCTCTGAGGGGGCGAGATGGAAGTTCCCGAGTTCCTCGCGGAAACGTTGGGGGAGTACGAGAAGCGTCGGATGGGTCGGCGGATCGGCTTCGGGGAGCGGCCCGCGCTCCTCGTGGTCGATATGCAACGCGGGTTCACCGATGTCGATTGCCCGGTCGCAAGCGATCTCGATTCACAGGTGGACTCGATTGCTGAGCTGCTCGAGATCGCGCGGGGACGCGGATGCCCGGTTCTGTTCTCCGCGCTCGCGTTCAGCCCCGATCTCAGCGACGCCGGAGCGATGCGGATCAAGGGCTCGGGAATGCACCTGCTTGCGCGAGGTGGTCCGTGGGTCGATATCGATCCTCGGCTCACACCGGTCGAGGGTGAGGCCTTCTTCACCAAGACGGCCGCGTCCTGCTTCTTCGGCACCGATCTCGTGGCTCGGCTCACGCGCCAGTCGATCGATACTCTCATCGTCACCGGGTGCACCACGAGCGGGTGTGTGCGGGCAACGGTGGTCGACGCGAGCTCGTACGGCCTGCGCACGATGGTGGTCGAGGAAGCGGTGGGCGACCGCGCGATGGTGCCCCACTTCGCGAGCTTGTTCGACATGGACTCGAAGTATGCAGACGTGATCGGGCTTGCCGATACCCGCGAATATCTCCGCGACTATCACCACTCGTAAGCGCGCTCCCCGGGCGGGACCCACGCGCCCGCGTCGAGTGCGAGGGCGAAGAGGTCGGAGAACTCGGCGATCGCGGCCGGCGTCCAGTCGTCGACCCGGAGCAGGAATCCGGCTGCCCCGGCGTCGCGCCCCGCCAAGATCGTGTCGAGAGTCCCGGGTGACCGCGCGGCGTCCGCGGAGACCCCGATCTCGACCATGACGCGAACGGGCTGTTCTCGCCCGACGGTCTCCGCACCGCGGCGGAGATCGTCGACGAGCCGCCCGAGTGCGCCCGGTTCCAAAACCTGCGTCACGAACCAGTCGAGCTGCGTCGCGGCGAGACGCCGTGCGGGCGTGCTGCTCCCGCCACCGACGAGGAGCGGTCGTGGCGCCTGCACAGGGGGAGGTCGCTTGACCATGCCGCGGATGTGAAACGAGTTTCCGGCGAATCGAAGCTCTTCACCGCGGCGGACGAGCCACGTCGCGGTCACCGCCGAAATCGCTTCCTCGGCCATGGCATACCGCGCTTCGAGCGACGGCATCCCATCGAGTCCATAGCGCCGCGCGTTGTCATCGCCCGTTCCCGTGGTGACGTACCAGCCCCACCTGCCTCCGGACATGAAGTCGAGGTGGGCGCCGAACCGCGCGATGTGGGTGGGATGCATGAACGTGGTTCGCAGGGCGGTGAGGACTCCGATCGACTCGGTCGCCAGGATCACCGGAACCGACCAGAGCACGGATCGCAATCCGGCGTTGGCGATTCCGGTCCCGGATCCCGCGCGGCCATCGGGGAGCAGCGCGTAGTCGAAGCCGGCCGACTCGGCCGCCACCGCGAGTTGAGCGTGCGCGGCCGGGTCGAGCACATTCGGCCACCGATCCCGGCCACTTGCGGTCGGCCAGAGCAGCCCGAACCTCAGCGAGGGGTGATTTCCGAAGCGTTTGAGCGGCTCGCGCTGCGCGTCGATCAGCTCCCAGTCGCTGACTACCACAACGACTCCCGTTCCCGCGCGGGGCGCCAGACCCCAGCGCGGTGGAGCTCGTCGAAGAGCTCGGCGTACTTCGCGAGATCATCCCACCAGAAATACGGCATGCTGAACAAGAACCCGCGTACGTCGTGCTCGCGGTAGATCGTGATGACCTCTTCAGCGACGTCGGTCGGACGCCCGAGCAGCGGTGGGGAGTACACCGCGCGGGTGACCTTGGTGGGATCGGTAACCTTCGAGCTGTCGCCGGC
>JBEVDP010000260.1:0-2957 GCA_040513235.1 Acidimicrobiia bacterium
GCACGCGGTTCTTCGCCGCGAAGTGTTCGGGCGGTCCGAACGTGTTCCAAGCGTCGGCGTACTCGGCGACGATGCGCAGCGTGACTCTCTCGCCCGATCCCCCGACGAGGATCGGCAGCCGGCCCTGCGGCGGAGGTTCGAGCCGCCCGAGACGGTCCATGATCACCGGGAGCGATTGCGCAAGGTCGCGTAACCGGCTCGGACCGGTGCCGAACTCGTAGCCGTACTCCTGGTAGTCACGCTCGAACCAACCGGCGCCGACGCCGAGGATGAATCTTCCATGGCTCACGTGGTCGATCGTGCGGGCCATGTCGGCGAGCAGGTTCGGGTTGCGATACGAGTTGCAGGTGACGAGCGCGCCGAGCGCGGCGTGCTCGGTTTCGGCCGCCATCGCGGCGAGCAACGCGTACGCCTCGTAGTGCGCCGAGTGTGGGCTGCCGTACAACGGGAAGAAGTGGTCCCAGATCCAGATGCTGTCGACGTCGAGTGCGTCGGCCGCACGCCACGCTTCGCGCATCTCGTCGACCGTTGTGTTCTGTGGATGCAACTGGATGCCGACCCGGAACCTGCTCATTGGGTTGCGCCTCCGGCGACGGCGTTCGGGTCGCGCAACTCGATGCGGCGCCCACCCTCGATCAAGCCGAGGGTCGCTTCGCCCGCCATCAGTCGGCGCAGTGGCGCACCGACGAGCTCGGCTCGCCAGCCGACACCGAGCCGGCTCGGGTTGCCCTGGAGCAACTGCGTCAAGTCATGGCGTGTGCCGAGCGCGGCCGGGTCGAGGCCGAGTTCTGAGGCCCGCTGCGTGAGCCAAGCGCCGATCACCGTGACGGCCGGCGCGAGACTCCGGTCGATGCGCTCGGGCTCGGGCAACCGGAGTTCGGGCGGGACGAGGTCTTGGCCGATTTCAACCGCGCGCAACAGCGCTTCTGCGGTGCCCGACTTCACTGCGCGGCCGTCGACGCCACGAATCGACGTCAGTTCCTCGTTGTTGTGCGGCGGTCGCTGCACGATTCCCGCGAGCGCGAGATCCGACAGGACGTAGCGCGGCGGCACGTCGAGCGACTCGGCGGTGCGTTCGCGCCACGCCGCCACTTCCTGCGCGACACCGCGCGACTTTCCTCGGAGTTGGCGCGCACCTTTGATGCGCCACCACGCGACTTCCGGTTCGGGCCGCGTGCGTATGCGCTGCCGGCGCTCCTCACATTCACCGAGCGCCCAGGGCAGCCGGCCCGCTTCCTCGAGCCGCGCCACGAGCGTGTCGTGCAACGCGAGCAGGTACTCGACGTCGGCCGCGGCGTACGTGCGCTGCTCAGCCCGCAGTGGACGCCGGGTCCAATCCGTGAGCCGGTCGCCTTTGCCGAGCCGAACGTCGAGCAGTCGCTCGACGAGGGCGGCCAGCGACGGAGTACCGAGGCCGACGAAGCCCGCCGCCACTTGTGTGTCGAACAGCACGGTCGGCGTTTCGCCACACAAGCGCTCGAGGATCGCGAGATCCTGTTCCGCCGCGTGCGCCACCATGCAGCCGGGACCGGCGAGCACCGCGCCGAACGGCGCCGGGTCAACGGCCAGCGGATCGAAGAGCGCCAAACCCCCTGGCCAGGCAATCTGAACCAACGCCAATCGGGGCCAGTACGACCGTTCTCCGTGGAACTCGGTGTCGAGGGCGTACCTCGGCTCGTCAGCGAGGCGCGCCACCAGATCGGCCAGCCCCGGCTTCGTGTCGATCCACGTCGGCTCCATTGCCGCCCATCCTGTCGCATGTGGAGCCACCGTCCGATCGGATCCTCCGTCTCCGGCACAAATGCGCCCGGAAAATGGTAGAAACTGTCACTAGGTCGGCCCGGAGGATGAGCCCCCACCTCGTCTGGCCGGGCCGGCCCACACGTCTCTTTGTCGCATGCTTCTTTGTCGCAAAAGCTCCGGCGCCGGGGTACCCGGCGCCGGGCGCCTGCGGCGCACGCTTTTGACTCCGGCGAGCTCGCTTCGCTCGCCGCGCGCGGTGGAGTTTCAATGCAACTGCCGCGCGCACAGACACCTCGCGAACGCGGTCAGTGCTCACAGCACGTTCGTGCGCACCTCGCTCAGTCGTTCGTATGACTTGATGACTTCGGCGTGGTCGTCGGCGAGGTGGCGAACGATCACGTCGGTGAAGCCCATCTCCGCCAAATCTACGAAGGACGCGGTCACCCTTTCTGGTCCGCCGACGCACAGGGCTGCTGCATCGAAGCCCCGATAGCCACGCGCGATCACCGCATCCGCGACGCGATCGGCGTCCGCGTCGTCAGCGCCCACGTGGATGTCGCGGCGGATCGCGACGGTCGGCCGTTCTACTCCGTGCCGCGCGCACGCATCGCGGTACGTGTTCAACAACACCTGCGCCTCACTCGGTGTGGCTTCGGGGCCGACGAGGAACGCATCGCCCAGCCGTGCGGCGCGATCGATCGCGGGCGGAGCTGCCGCGCCGATCCATACCTCGATCGGCTCAGCTGGGACCGGTGCAATCCGGGCGCGTTCGATCTTCCACGGCTCGCTCTCGTTCACCTCCTCGCCCGCGCACAAGCGCCGCACGATGTCGACCGCGTGCTCGAAACGCGCGACACGGTCACGCGTCGTCAGCCCGAACGCGCCGAACTGTTCCGCACCGCCACCGAGCGCGCACTGCATGATGAACCGCCCCGGCGCGATCGCCGCGAGCGTGCCGACTTGTTCGGCGACCAGCACCGGATGCCACAACGGCAACAAGAACAGCGCGCCGGCGGGCCGGTCGTCCCACTCGGCGAGAAGCCGCCCGAGCATCGGGACGTTCTGGTAGTAGGGGACCGGAACGTTGTGGTGGTCGCCGACGAACAGGCTGTCGAGCCCGGCGTCGCGCGCGGCGCGGGCCCGCTCGACCATCCAGCGCGCGCCTTGACGTGGGTCCATGGGTGCGTAACCACTGCGCAGCGACGTGCCGATTC
>JBEVDP010000261.1:0-10951 GCA_040513235.1 Acidimicrobiia bacterium
GATGTGAAGTGGCTCGCGCACGCCCGCGTTCACGACGTACGTGCCGAGCGAGATCGTCGTCGTCCCGGCCGCCGCGTGCGCCAGCGTGGCGAACGGTGACACACCAGTCCCGGGATGATCGGCCACGAGGAACGCGACGAAGCCCGCGGCTTCAGCGCGCGCCGCGTCGGCGGGGTCCTGCGACTGCAATGCGAACTCGACCATTGCTACTGCGTCGGGACGGGGTCCCGCGCCTCGCGCACGTAGCCCGCGACCGGGCTGAACTCGAGCCAGCGCGGCAGCGCGCGCACCATGCTCGGCGTCCCCGACAATCGGACGCGATCATCGCGCATCGCGTCGTACAGCTCCTCACGTCCGAGCCACACGCGGTACATCGTCGGGAGCGTGCTCGACACGAGCACGTCGGTTTCGATACCGGGAGGTGTCACACAGACCGACACGTCGTCGGGCTCGACCACGAGCCAAAAGCGATGATCGTGATCGGAGAACTCGAACTCGATGACCACCCGCTTGTCGGGCCGCTGGTCCGGATCGATGCCACGATGGATCCACCACAACAACAAGTCAGGGTCGAGCTCCTCCGGCATCGGCTCCGCGAACGCCCACTTCGCGCCCCACTCGGCGAGCCCGAAGATCAACGGTTTCAGTTCCTCACCCGCGGGGGTGAGCTCGTAGCCCTGCTTGCTCGACGCGATCACGCCGACGCGCTGGAGCTGCTGGAGCCGCTTGCTCAGCAGCGCGCGCGAGATACCCGGGAGGCCCCTCGCCAGCTCGTTGAAGCGGTGGCTCCCCGACACCATCTCGCGGACGATGAGCAGGCTCCACCGGTCGCCGAGCACCTCGGCGGCCTTGGCGATGGGGCAGTACTGCGCGTACGGACGCACAGCCAGAGTCTAGGTTCACAAGTTGAACTAGCCGCCAAGCCTTGGGAGTCCTACGTTGCCGCAATGAGCAACTTCCCAGGTCCCGCCCCCGCCCGCGACGGCGACGACGCCTTCGTCGGCCTCGCCCGCGAGCTCGGCGCCCAATTCGCGCCGCGAGCCGCCGAACACGACCGCGAGAACACCTTCGTCGACGCGAATTACAAGGAACTGGCCGAAGCGGGATATCTCCGCCTCGCGGTTCCTGAAGAGCTCGGCGGCCTCGGGGCGAACATGCGCCAGGTCTGTTACGCGCAGGCCGAACTCGCGCGCTACTGCAGCTCGACGGCACTCGCCGCGAACATGCACCTCTACATCACGCTCTTGCAGGGCTTCCGCCGCCGGGGCGGCGCGCCCGACGCCGAAGGCGTCTTGAAGCGTGTCGTCGAGGAGGACCTCGTCTTGATGACGAGCGGCGGGTCCGACTGGCTCTGGCCGACCGGCGACGCGGTCGAGGTCGAGGGTGGCTACCGGGTCACTGCGCGCAAGGCGTTCTGCAGCCAAGCACCCGTTGCGGGTGTGATGGCGACGAGCGCGCCGGTGCGCCACTCCGACGGCACCATCGAAGTGTTGATGTTCGGCGTGCCGATGAACGCGGAGGGCGTCGAGATCGTCGAGACGTGGGACACGCTCGGCATGCGTGCCACCGCGAGCCACGACGTGCAGTTGACCGACGTGTTCGTCCCGGCGGAGAAGATCACTGCACGTCGGGGTTGGAACTTGCTCGACGGACCGTTGAACGCCGCCGGCGTGCACATAGCACCAACGTCCGCGTCCGTCTATTGGGGCATCGGGTGCGCGGCGCGCGACGAAGCCGTGCGCGTCGTGACCAAGCGCAAGCGGGGCGATACACCGATGGCCGAGATCCAGAGCGTGCAGCGCATGGTCGGGTTGATGGACCACAAGCTCACCGTCTCGTGGTGGGCGCTCGCCGGCTCTCTCAACGCGTTCGACGGCGAGTACAACGTGGGGCCGGCCACGATGAACGCGGTGATGCACGGCAAGCGTTCGGTCGTCGAGGAAGCAGTTGCGATCACCGACATAGCCATGGAGACGGTTGGCGGCGCGTCCTACTTCCGCACTTCGCCGCTCGAGCGCCTCTACCGCGACGCTCGCGCAGGGAAGTTCCACCCGCTCACGCCCGAGAACACGCTGCTGTACGCGGGGCGGGTGGCGCTCGACCAGCCGATCGACACCGAATAGCTATCCGAGTTCGTCGAGCAACGTCTTCGAATAGGTGATCCGGCCGGTCAGGCTGGCCGGGTCGCCCGTGCACAACGCGTACGCCGCCGCGGCCATCGTCGACGCCGGCTCGATGAACTCGGCGGGGACGCCCCGGTCGAGGCCGTGGTGGACGACGCCGGGTGTCGTGACGATGGCCATCGGCGACAGCGCGTTCACCGCGATGCCGTCGGCGTAGACCTCGGCCGCCAATCCGGTCGTGAACCGTTCGAGTGCGGCCTTGCACATTCCGTATACGGTGCCGCCGCCACCGGGGCGGCCCCCGTAGGGCGGTCCTTGAGGATGCACGGCCGCGCGCGAAGAGATGTTGAGGATCCAGCCCTCCTTGCGCGCCTTCATGCCCGGCAGCACGAGTTGCGCGAGTTCGAACGGAGCGCGCACCTGCACGTCGAACATCAGGTCGTAGTGGCGCGTCGAGAACCCATCGACGGGCTCGAAGTAGGTGATCGCGGCGTTGTTCACGAGCACGGAGATCGGTCCGAGCTCGCGCGTGACCGTCTCGACGAGGCGGGACCGATCCTCGGCCCGGGCCAGATCGGCCGCGACCGCGATCGCCAGCGCGCCGGTGCTCGTGATCGATTCGACAGTCGACGTGATGCTGCCGGGCAACGGGTGATCACCTTCCGCGACGGTACGCGCCGACACCGCGACCGCTGCGCCTTCGGCGGCGAAGCGGCGCGCGATTTCCTCGCCGATCCCGCGGCTCGCGCCGGTGACGAGTGCGACTCTTCCTGCCAGTCCCATCAGGCCGACCCCATCGGCCCAGGCTCGCACACGCGCGAAGCTTGCCGCACATGAGCGACTTCCCGCCCGGCCGGTGGCGAGCGCGCTGGATCTGGGCGCCGCACGCGGAGACAGCGAGCGGCCGCGTCTACGTCGCCTTCCGCCGCGAGTTCGACGGCGCCGCGGTCGACCGGATACCGGCACGTGTCTGCGCCGACTCGCGCTACGTCCTGTGGTGCAACGGCCGCGAGGTTGCGAACGGGCCGGCGCGCGTCAATCCGCGCCGCCGCCGCTACGACGTCGTCGACCTCGCGCGACACGTCGAGCCGGGCCGGAACGTGCTGGCCGCGCTCGTGTGCTTCTACGGCGCGCCGACCGCGTGGTGGATGCCGGGACCGACCCTCACCAGTCGCCTGTCTCGTGGTGGGTTCGTGCTCGAAGCGCGCCTCGGCGACCACTGGCTCGTGACCGACGAGGAGTGGCAAGCCCAGGTGCTGGTGGGTTGGTCGGCGACGGCCGCGACATCGGGTGTGAGTGGCCGTGGCGACGAACTGCTCGACGCGCGCGCCCTGCCCGACGGCTGGAACCGCAGCGAACGCGCGGTCGACTGGGCGCCCGCGTCGGCGCTCGCGGCCAACTCGCTGGGCGAGTCCGGGCGGCCCGAGCCGCCGAGCTATCCGTTCGGACCGGTGCTCGCGCGTTCGATCGGTTGGCCGGAACCTGTCGACATTCCGCTCGCTGAAACGAGCCCCGGGTTGTACGACGCGGGCGAGGTCGTCGCGGGCACGCTGATCGTCGACGCGGAAGGCCCGCCCGGCGCGAACGTTGCAGTACTCGCCGCCGAGTTCCTCGAGGAAAGTGCCGAGGAATTCGGCGCCCGGTTCACGTTGGACGGATCGCGCCGATCGATCGAGACGTTCGACGCGTATGGCTTGCGCGTGGCGCGGGTTGCCGCGAGCGCAGGCGTCACGGTGCACGCGGTGACGGTACGCGAACGTCTCGCGCCGGTCACCGGCGCCGCGTTCTTCGAATGCTCCGACCCGACGCTCGACCAGATTTGGCGGGTGGGGCGGCGCACCGTGAGCTTGTGTTCGTTCGACGCGTACCTCGACTGCCCGACGCGCGAGCAGCGGGCGTGGACCGGGGACGCGGTCGTACACCAGATGGTCGATCTCACGACCAACGCCGACTGGCGGCTCGCGCGCTGGTACCCGCACCTCGCGGCGTCGCCGCGCGCCGACGGCATGCTGCCGATGGCGGCCGCGGGCGACGCGGAGGCCGCGGAGATCGCGATCATCCCCGACTGGGCGCTGCACTGGGTGCACGCCGTCTGGAACCTGTACCGCTACGTCGGTGATCGCGACGAGATCGCCGCGCTCATGCCCGTGGTCGAAGGCGTGTTGCGCTGGTTCGAGCCGTACGTCGACGACGACGGCCTCCTGCGCGACGTCGTCTCCTGGGTCATCATCGACTGGGCGTCGGTGGAGACCGACGGCGTGTCGGCCGCGCTGTGCGGTCTCTGGGCACGCGGACTCCTCGACTTCGCCGAGATAGCCGACTGGCTCGGCGATACCGGTCGCGCCGCCTGGGCGCGCACACGCCACGCCAGGCTGAAGCAAGGGTTCGCAGCCTTGTGGGATCTCGCTCGCGGCCGGTACCGCGACACGCTCACAACCGCGGCCGCGTCGCAGCACGGGCAGGCCGCCGCGATCGTCGGCGGCCTGGCGCCGCGAGCGCGGTGGGACCGGTTGGTCGAGGTGCTCACCACAGAAGCCGACCTCGTGCACGCGACGTTCAGCGTTCCGGATCGCGAAGCGAAGCCGAACGGCGACTACCCCGTCGGCGGCGCCTATCTGCGCCGGGGCCATCCGCGCCCGTGGTGGGACGTCGAACGCCAGGTCGTCCGGGCGCAGCCCTTCTTCCGTTACGTGGTGCACGACGCGCTCGCGGCCGCGGGCCGGGCCGATCTGATCGCGGCGCAGTGCCGCGACTGGTCGGTGCTGTTGGAACGCTGCCCGACGTCGTGGTCGGAGACCTGGTTCGGAGGCACGACGTCGCACGGCTGGTCGTCGACGCCCACGCGCGACCTGATGACCCGCGTCCTCGGGATCGAACCCGCGACGCCCGGGTTCACCACCGCGCGCGTCGAACCCGCACTCGGCGACCTCGCGTGGGCGCGCGGAGCAGTGCCGTGCCCGGGCGGCCATGTGCACGTCGACGTCCAATCGACCATGCTGACGGTCGACAGTCCGCTGCCTTTCGTGCACGCGGGCCGGGTGTACGAGCGCGGCGTCCATGCGATCCCGCGCGGAGCGGAAGGCAGCGCATGACGAACACGGTGACGTACGTGGTCGACCCGCCGGTGCAGATGGTCATCGACGCGATCGCGGGCGCCAACGTGGAACCGGCGCCCACGCTCGCGGAAGAGCGCAAGCGGGCCAACGACACGATGCTGTTGCTCGCCCGCCCGGTGCCCGACTCGATCACCGTGACCGACCACTCGGTTCCTGTCGCAGGCGGCGCCATCACCCTGCGGACCTACCGGCCCGCGTCCGCGCCCGCCACCGCGCCCGTTTACCTGTTCATCCACGGCGGCGGCTGGTTCCAAGGCAACATCGAGACGAGCGAGATCGAGTGCTGGCCGCTGGCCGAGGCCACCAGTGCCGTCGTCGCTTCCGTCGACTACCGGCTCGCGCCCGAGCACAAGTTCCCGACCGCGATCGACGACTGCGTCGCCGCGTACACGTGGCTGCACACCCACGCGACCGAACTCGGTATCGACCCCAGCCGCGTTGCCGTCGGTGGCGGAAGTGCCGGTGGCAACCTCAGTGCGGCGCTGTGTCTCATCGCGCGCGATACCGGCTTGCCGATGCCGTGCTTGCAACTCCTCGACATCCCGTGCATCGACGCAACCTGTTCGACGCCCTCGATCGATGAGCTCGCCGACGGTTACGGCCTCACGAAGGCCGCGATCGAGACGTACCTCGAGCGCTACCTGAACGATCCGTCGGAACGGACCGACCCGCGCATGTCGCCGCGACTTGCACCCGATCTCTCGGGTCTGCCGCCCGCCGTCGTCTTCACCGCCGAGCTCGATCCACTGCGCGACGACGGTGAGGCATATGTGAAGCAACTGCGTCAGGCCGGAGTGGCCGCGGCCGCGCTGCGGGTCACCGGCCACGTCCACGGTTCATGGATCATCCCGATCACCATCTCGAGCGCGCTCGTGCACGACCTCCACGTCAGCGCGCTCCGGCGCGCGTTCGACGGAACCCTGACCACCCTGTTCGCATGAAGAAGCTCGCCGACTACGGCACCGACGACCATCCCGCCGACGACCCCGAGCGGGTTCCGATCAGTTGGATCGTGGTCGCGATGGACGACTGCACCGAGTGCGAAGACCTGCGAGTCGAGCTCACGGTCGAAGAGGTCGGCAAACAGGGTGCCGGCCTCGTCGGCCACCTCGCACCCGGGTCCGCGCGCAAGCTCCGCGCCGCGCTCGCGACCGCGCTCGAGGAGATGGGCGAGGACCCGGGTCCCTGACCAGTAGTGGACTAGCGCGTTCACTCTCGACGCGTACGAACTGGCGCGCCATGATCGCGCCATGACGACCGCTAAGAATCGAAGTGTCCGCTTGTCCGACGAGGCCATCGCCGAGCTGCTCGCGCTCGCGAAGGGAGCCGACAGCATCGAGTTGAAAGCGAGCGTCTGTGACTCTCAGGTCGGTCATATCGTCAACGCGCTCGAACTCGACGCGCTCGACGCGCAGGTCCGCCAAGTCTTCTTCTTCGACACACCCGACCTGCGTTTGAATGAGGCCGGTGTCGTGGCGCGTGCTCGCCGCATCCAGGGCAAGGGCGGCGACACGGTCGTGAAGTTGCGTCCGGTCGTGCCGGATCAGCTCCCGGAGTCGCTGCGGATGTCGCCCGCATTCGGAATCGAGGTCGACGCGATGCCCGGAGGGTTCGTGTGCTCGGCGTCGATGAAGGGCAAAGGCGGGATCAACGATGCGCGCGAGGTCGCGTTGGGCCAGCGGCCGATCAAGAAGCTCTTCACGAAGGAGCAGCGCGCCTTCTTCACAGAGCACGCGCCCGAGGGGCTCGGCCTCGACGATCTCTCGGTGCTCGGACCGATCTTCGTTCTGAAGTTGAAGTCGGTGCCCCCCGGTTACGAGCGTCCGCTCGTGGGCGAGATGTGGTTCTATCCCGACAACACGCGCATTCTCGAGCTCTCCACCAAATGTCTACCGAGCGAAACGTTCCAGGTCGCGGCCGAGACGATTGCGTATCTGAGCGGCAAGGGTGTCGACGTGTCGGGCGAACAGCAGACGAAGACGAAGACCGCGTTGGAGTACTTCGCGCAGCAGGAGGCCGCGCGCAGAATCGCTTCGACGTGACGTACTCGATCGTCGCTCGCGATCCCGACACGGGTGAGCTCGGTGTAGGGGTGCAGACGTGCATGTTCGCGGTGGGCACGATCGTCCCGTGGGCGAAGTCAGGTGTCGGCGCGGTGGCTACGCAAGCGTTCGCGGAAGCGGCGTACGGCTGGCGGTGCCTCGAACAACTCGATCAGGGCCGTACCTCGGCCGAAGCGCTCGACGCGGCGCGCGCTGTCGATCCCGGCGCCGCGATCCGACAGGTCGGGGTGGTCGACGCGCAGGGCCGCGCCGCGTCGTTCACCGGCGCGAGCTGTATCGACCACGCTGGCAATCAGCTCGGCTCCGGTTACACGGTGCAGGGCAACATGCTGGCGTCGCCCGAGGTCTGGCCCGCGATGGCGTCAGCCTACGAGGGCGCGAGCGGGCCGCTCGCCGACCGACTGCTCGCGGCGCTGTACGCGGGTGAGGCCGAGGGCGGTGACGCGCGGGGCCGGTTGTCGGCCGCGCTGCTGGTCGTCGATGGGCAACCCCACGAGCATCCGGGCGAAGGCGTGCTCGTCGACCTCCGGGTCGACCATCACGACGCACCCCTCGACGAGCTCGCGCGTTTGCTCGACGCCCGCGGGGCGTTCGACGCCGGCTTGCGCAGCTACGCCGAACTCATGGATGGCCGGCCGGACGCCGCGGTCGCGTCGGCTGCCGCGGCCCTCGCTCGGCTGCCCGACGACGAGAACTTCCGCTTCGCGCACGGGATCGCGACCGTGCTCGCGGGTGATATCGGCGCGGGACGCTCCGAACTGCGGGCACTCGTTGCCGCGCGGCCGTCGTGGGAGACGATCATCCGCAGCTTCGCCGCGCAGGGGCTCCTGACGTTGCCCGGCGGCGTCACCGTCGATTCTCTCCTTGCCTGATCCCGTCTGCGGGTGAAGACTCCGCGCGCGGGGTTTGCGAGGGGAGGTCGTCGATGCCGAAGTACCTGATCGTCGCGTCCTACAACACCGAAGGGATCAAGGGCGTCTTGGACAAAGGCGGCGTGGCCCGCCGGGATGCTGTCTCGAAGCTGATCACCGACGCCGGCGGCAGCTTGGAGAGCTTCCACTTCGCGTTCGGCGACGAGGACGCGTACGTGATCGTGGACCTCCCGAACAATGAGACGGTTGCTGCAATCGCGATGACCGTGGCGGCGAGTGGCGCGGTCACCTGCAAGACGGTCGTGCTTCTCACGCCGGAGGAGATCGACCGCGCCGCCGGGGTTGCCGTCGACTACCGCCCGCCGGGTAGCTAGAGCCAGCCGCTGCGCCGGAACGCGCGGTACAGCAACGCGCACGAGCCAAAGATCAGCACCAGAACTGCTGGATACGCCCACGGTTCGTCGAGTTCCGGCATGTGTTCGAAGTTCATGCCGTAGACCCCCGCGATCATCGTCGGGACTGCCGCAATCGCGACCCAGGCCGAGATCTTGCGCATGTCCTCGTTCTGACGAACGCTGACGCGCGTGAGGTTGGCTTCGAGCACGCTGGACAGCAGCTGGCTGAACGCGTCGACGCGCTCGGTGACGCGCTGCAGGTGGTCGTGCACGTCGCGGAAGTAATGGCGCGTGTCGTCGGGGACCCACGGCAACGGACGCGCGGACAGTCGCTCGAGAGGATCGCCGAGCGGCTCCGTGGCCTGCATCATCTCGATCACTTCGCGTTTGAGCTTGTAGATCCGCTCGACCGGGTTCGACGAGGACTCGGCGAACACCTGGTACTCGACCTCGCGGATGTCGTGGTCGAGGCCGTGGATCACCGGAAGGTAGTCGTCGACGACCTTGTCCATGATCCCGTACAACACGGCCGCGGGCCCGTGCTCGAGCAGGTCGGGTCGGGACTCCATGCGCGAACGGGTGTCGGTGAGCGCGCTCGCTTCGCCGTGCCGCACGACGACCGCGAATCCCTCACCGACGAAAATCTGGATCTCGCCGAACTCGACGACTTCGATGTCGTCTACGTAGCGCGCCGACTTCAAGACCACGAACAACGACTCGCCGTATACCTCGAGCTTCGCCCGTTGGTGCGCCTTCACCGCGTCTTCGACGGCGAGCTCGTGGAGGCCGAACGCGGCACCGACCTCTGCAAACTCGTCGGCGCCCGGTTCGAACAGGCCCAGCCACACGAACACACCCGGGCCGTGGCAGGCCCCGGCTGCCTCCGCGATCGAGTGAGATCCCGGCCGGCGCCTTCCCTTCTCGTAGATCGCGCAGTCGACGATCACCGGCTGATTCTCCCACGCGCGGGCTCGACCGGCGGCGCGTGATGCAATCATGGCGGCCGATGGTCGACCTGCCGGCGCCCCCCGCAATCACGTTCGCGAGCGACAACGCTGCGGGAGTTCACCCCGCGGTGATGGACGCGCTCTCGGCCGTGAACCACGGTCACGCGCTCGCATACGGCGACGACCCGTGGACGCGACAACTCGGCGACGTCATGCGCGACGTGTTCGGCGCACCGGTCGAGACGCTGCCCGTGTGGGGCGGCACGGGTGCGAACGTGGTCGCGCTCGCGTGTCTCACGCACGCGAGTGATGCGGTGGTGTGCGCGGACACGGCGCACATCCATACCGACGAAGCCGGCGCGCCCGAACGCATGGCCGGCACCAAGCTGCTCGCGTTGCCCGCGACCGACGACAAGCTGCATCCGGAGCAGCTGCGGGACCCGGCCGCGTGGCTCGGCGACGAGCACCACCCACAACCGAGGGTTCTGTCGATCACGCAGTCGACGGAGTCGGGGACGCTCTACACCACCGACGAGATCGGCGCGCTGTGCGACGAAGCGCACCGGCTCGGAATGCTCGTACATCTCGACGGTGCGCGGATCGCGAACGCCGCGGCGGCGCTCGGCGGCAACGTGCGCGCGTTCACGAGCGACGTGGGCGTCGACGTCATCTCGTTCGGTGGCACGAAGAACGGGCTCATGTACGGCGAAGCGGTGGTGTTTTGCCGGCCCGAACTGGCGGCTCGAGCCGCGCACGTGCGCAAGCAGCTCGCGCAGCTGCCGTCGAAAGTGCGCTACATCTCCGCCCAGTTCCTCGCGATCCTCGCCGACGGCTTGTGGTTGCGACTGGCCGAGCACGCCAACGCCATGGCGACGCAGCTCGCGGCGGCCGTGGCCGCAGTGCCCGGCGCCAAGGTGGCGCGTGCTCCGGCCGTGAACGCGGTATTCGTCGAACTTCCCGCCGACGCCATCTCGCCGCTCCAGGAGTGGTGCTTCTTCTGGGTGTGGGACCCGCACCGCAACGAGGTCCGTTGGATGACCGCGTGGGACACGACGCCGGCCGACATCGACGCGTTCGTCGCCGGCGTGCGCGCCGTCCTCACGTAGGCATGACGAGCACACCGCCGCCCACGGACGTCGGTCAGGAGCTGCGCGGGCGGATCCACCGCGGCGAGCTCGGGCCGGGCGACCGCCTGCCGCCCGAACGCGAGCTGGCGACGAATTTTCGGGTGAGCCGCGACCGCGTTCGCGAAGCGTTGCTCGCGCTCGAGAACGACGGCTACGTGGTGGCGCGACGGGGCGCGACCGGCGGACGCTTCGTCACCGAACTCGCGGCGCCGTTGGCGGCCGGGGCCGCGCAGACCCAGCCCCAGCGCGACGACAACGTCGACTTACGTCGCGCGGTCGAATGAGAATCCAGCCGGTTCGCGGCCCGG
>JBEVDP010000262.1:0-3716 GCA_040513235.1 Acidimicrobiia bacterium
TCGAGGTTGTCGTACAGCAGCGCCGCGGTTGCCTCCGATGGCGCGCCATCCTCGAACTCCAGCGTCCCCGGACGGGTCTCGAGTTTGGCGGGCGTCGAGATCGACTCCAACACTTCCTTCGCGATACCAGCCACGCCAGTTCCCTTCGTTGGTCCATCCAGCGGCCAATCCGTGGCCGCACTCGATGTCATCTCCATCCAACCCTGAAAGAGGAGGCGTCGCATCACTCAGATCGTGCGAATCGCTCAGATCCGATGCTGAGTCACGACCCCTGCTCCTTGGCGCCCGATCGTGCAGAACGCGTCGCTTGCCCGGTCTCGCTAACCTTTCGAGACCGGGTTCCCGGGGGAGGGGGTGCGACGTCGATGGCGAACGTTGCGCTCGATGCGTCGCTGCTGGATGCCAAGACGTCCGTGCCGCACGCTCGCCCCGGCTCCGTGAGCCGTGCCGAGCTCATCGCGACCGCGCGCGCGAGCGAGTGTCGGGTGATCGGTATCACGGCGCCGGCGGGGTACGGCAAGTCGACGTTGCTGGTGCAGTGGGCGCACGCCGAGGATCGTCGAGTGGCCTGGATGTCGCTCAACCAATTCGACGACGATCCCGCCCTCCTCCTCACCTTGCTGGCATCCGCGTACGCGCGCACCTCGTCGGGGAACGCCGACTTGGTTGCCGACATGGGTGGCCTCGGCGTCTCGGTGTTGGGACGCGCGGCGCCGCGAATGGCCGCCGCCTTGCGGACCAGTCCAGATCCGTTCGTGATCATGGTGGACGACCTGCAGGAACTCACGTCGCCGGCCTGTCACGACGTGCTGGGCATCGTGATCTCGGGGATACCGCGAGGGTCGCAACTCGTCATCGCGAGTCGTTCGGAGCAGCCTCATCTGCCGCGGCTGCGCACTTCGGGTGATGCGCTCGAGTTCGTAGCGAGCCACCTGGCGCTCGACGCAGCGGGTGCCGAGCAGATCTTTTCCGAGGCGAAGGTCAGCGTCACTCCGGAATTCGCGGCCGCGGTGACCGAACGCACCGAAGGTTGGCCCGTCGGCGTCTACCTCGCGGCATTGATCGCGCGCGACAGCGAGGGTGAACCACCGTCGATCGCGGGTGACGATCGCTACGTGGCCGACTACCTGTACCGCGAATCACTCATGCAACAACAGGAGGGCATGCAGCGGTTCCTGCGGCGCACGGCAGTGCTCGACCAGCTCTCCGGTCCGCTGTGCGACGCGCTGCTCGGAGAGTCCGGCGCGCAAGAGCAGCTGCGCACCCTCGAAGCATCGAACATGTTCCTGGTTCCACTCGACCGTCGTCGCGGTTGGTATCGCTACCACGCGTTGTTCCGCGAGTTCTTGCTGGGTGAGCTTCGTCGCGTCGAGCCCGAGGCGATCATGAAGCTGCACCTGCGCGCGGCCGACTGGTACGAGGCGAACGGGTCCCCGGCGATGGCCCTCGAGCACCTGTTGAACACGGCGGAGCGGGAGCGCTGCGTGCAGTTGCTGACCGAGCTCGTTCTTCCCACGTACAGCGCCGGCCACATTTCGACTGTGCAGCGCTGGCTCTCGGCTCTCAGCAACGCGACGATCGAGGAATACCCTCCGCTCGCAGTACTGGCCGGATGGGTCGCAACGTTGGCCGGGCAGACCACGGACGCCGAGCGGTGGTCCTCCGTCGTCGAAGCTGCCTCGTTCGATCTCGTGCCAGTGGACGGCACCGCGTCCTTCGAATCCGCTCGCGCCATGTTGCGGGCGGCGAACTGCCCGTCCGGTCCCGAAGCGATGATGGAAGACGCGTTGTTCGGAGTCGAGCACGAGGCGTCCTGGAGTCCGTGGCGGGACACCGCGCTCGCGCTGCTGGCCGAAGCCCACGTTCTTGCCGGGGATGTCGACGCGGCTGCGGTCGCGTTCGCCGAAAGCTCCACCCTCGGCGCAACCCTTGGCAACACGGACACGATCGCTCTCGGCGAGGCCGAACTCGCGGTGTTGGACATGGATCGCGGGGAGTGGGCGGGAGCCGCGCAACACCTCGACCTCGCGTTCGCGACCATCGACGAGCATCGGATGCAGGACTATTCGCTGGCGTTGCTGGCGTTCGCCGCCGCCGCTCGACTTGCGATGCATCGTGGCGATCTCAAGGAAGTGGATCGCCAGCTCACACGAGCGATGCGAGCTCGACCATCGTGCACGTACGTACTGCCGTGGATCGCGGTGCCCTTGCGACTGCGACTTGCCAAGTTGTACGTCGCGATGGCCGATCCGACAACCGCACGCCATCTGTTGCGCGAGATCGACGACATCATGCTTCACCGACCGGATCTCGGCGCCGTGAGCGAGGAGGTCTCGGACTTGCGGGGCCTGCTCAGCTCGAACTCGCAGGAGGGAGCGTCTGGCGGGTCACCCCTCAGCCCTGCGGAGCTCCGGCTGTTGCCCTACCTGCAGACGCACCTCACGTATCGCGACATCGCGGAGCGGCTGTTCGTATCGCGCAACACCGTCAGCACTGAGGTCAGTTCGATCTTTCGCAAGTTCGGCGTCTCTTCGCGAGGTGCAGCGGTGCAACACGCGCTGTCGATCGGCCTACTCGGCGCGTGAACGAGCTGAACCGGGGTTCCTGACCCCCTCCAACGCAGCATCGGTGTCGTACCCCAGTGCGAGTGCCAGATTCGGCGCCGCCGCCACGATGCAAGGCATCCCAACCACCGACGCCACGCCGAGGAGAACGTCCACGACCTCCGCGGGCGTCGCGCCGGCGTCGAGTGCGGCATCGGTCTCCGCGCAATAGGACGGGACCGCGCCTCCGGCCGCGATCAAGGCTCCCAGGCGGGCGAGGGCAAGAACCTTCGTGTCGAGTTCGGTCACTGCGGCGTGACAGTCCGTCGCGAGCCCGTCGACGTATGCGGGGTCGTTCAACGCCAACAGGCGAAGGTGGTCGGTGTAGTCCACGGCGTGTACCTCCCCGACAATCGCTGCGGCATCCCGATGATCACGGTCTGGCAGCCGATCGGCATCATGCAGAACACGTGATTTGGTGCACCGCGCCCCCCTTTTTCGTCACGTCACGGCATCGACCGCGTGGGGCCGGCGACCAACAACCTCGACGAGCCGAAGAGGCGCTCCGAGGACATCAGTCGAGCAGGTGTTGCACGGTGGGCTGGGCCCGCTTTGCGACCTGGTCGAGCATCCCTCTCGAACGAGCGCGGGAAATTGCGTCGCGAGCGATGACCCACGCAGGTACGGCCAGCATGAGGCCGACGATCCCGCCGAGCAGTCCGCCCAACGCGGTGACGACCAGCACGATGAGCGGGTGGATGTCGAGGCTGCTGCCCATGACCTTCGGCTCGACGAAGTTCTCGAGCACGAGGTTCGATGCGAGCACGACGACGAGCATTACCACTCCGTCGGCGAGACCACCGTCGCCCAGGGCGACGATCACCGCCAACCCTCCGCCGAGGAACGCACCGATGTAGGGGATGTAGCCGCCGATGAAGTTCACCACGATGATCGTGAACACCAGCGGCAAGCCGAGCAGGAGCGCGGCGACCCCGATGACCGCAGAGACAAGGGCCGACATGACGGTGCGACCCTGCCCGTAGTCGCGGAGGATTCGGCACGCGTCACCGATGAAGCCGTCGACGTCGGCGCGGAGGTTGGGGTCGACCGTGGCAACCACCGAACGCCGGAAGCGACTGCCATCCTTGACGAGGTAGTACATGATGAGTGCGC
>JBEVDP010000263.1:0-4183 GCA_040513235.1 Acidimicrobiia bacterium
CGCTCGCCAAGCGTGTCGCCGAGCGGACCGACTCCAAGGCGCGCTCGTACTTCTTGAACATCAAGGGGCCCGAACTCCTGAACAAGTACGTCGGCGAGACGGAACGCCAGATCCGGTTGATCTTCCAGCGCGCGCGCGAGAAGAGCGAAGAGGGCTACCCGGTCATCGTGTTCTTCGACGAGATGGACTCGTTGTTCCGCACGCGCGGCACCGGAATCTCCTCCGACATCGAGTCGACCATCGTGCCGCAGCTCCTCGCCGAGATCGACGGCGTCGAGTCGCTGAAGAACGTGATCGTGATCGGCGCGTCGAACCGCGAGGACCTCATCGACCCCGCGATCCTGCGGCCGGGTCGCCTCGACGTGAAGATCAAGATCGAGCGCCCCGACACCGACAGCGCCAAGCAGATCTTCCGCCAATACCTCACGTCCGACCTGCCGCTCGCAGATTCGGAGCTCAAGAAGTCCGGCGGCGATTCGAACGTTGCGATCGAGCGCATGATCGACGGCGCGGTCGACCACATGTACGCGACCGGCGACGAGAACAAGTTCCTCGAGGTCACCTACCAGAACGGCGACAAGGAACTCCTGTACTTCAAGGACTTCTCGTCTGGCGCCATGATCGAGAACATCGTGCGCCGGGCCAAGAAGCTCTCGATCAAGCGCACGATCGCCGGCGACGAGCGCGGCATCTGCGCCGAGGACCTCATCGAGTCGATCAAGCAGGAATTCCGCGAGCACGAGGACCTGCCCAACACGACGAACCCCGACGACTGGGCAAAGATCTCGGGCCAGAAGGGCGAGCGCATCGTGTACGTGCGCACGATCGTGAACGAGGGCGCCGACGACAAGGGTGGACGCCAGATCGAACGCGTCACGACTGGCCAGTATCTGTAGACGGCCGGTAGTTGGAGCTGAAACCGACGATTCTGCCGTCACACCGCGCCGGTACACTCAGCCCGTGGCCGTCCCGAAGATCGTCGGCATCGAAACCGAGTACGGCGTCACGCTGCGAGGCGCGCCCGATCCCAACCCGGTCGTCGCGTCGAGCCTGCTGATCAACGGCTACGTCGAGCAGCGGCGCGTCGGGTGGGACTTCGAAGACGAGTCACCAGGACGCGACGCGCGGGGATTCGCGCGTGATGGTGCGCAGCCGCCCGAGGTGGAGACACATCTCGTGAATGCGGTGCTCACCAATGGCGCCCGCTACTACGTCGACCACGCGCACCCGGAGTACTCCACGCCCGAGTGCAGCGACCCGTTGCAGGCGGTGCTGTTCGACAAGGCGGGGGAGCGCATCCTTGCCCGATCGATGGACGCTGCCCGGCGGTTGCTGCCGCCGGACCAGGAGATCGTCGTCTACAAGAACAACAGCGATGGCAAGGGCAATTCGTACGGGTGTCACGAGAACTATCTCGTCGACCGCAACGTGCCGTTCGCGATGCTCGTCCGCAACCTCCTCCCGTGGTTCGTGACCCGCCAGGTGTTCACGGGCGCGGGCAAGGTCGGGGCCGAGAACGGCGCGGAGGCCGTCGACTACCAGATCAGCCAGCGGGCCGACTTCTTCGAAGAGGAAGTCGGCCTCGAGACCACGCTGAAGCGCCCGATCGTCAACACGCGCGACGAACCGCACGCAGATCCGCAGAAGTACCGCCGCCTGCACGTGATCGTGGGCGACGCGAACTTGTGCGAGGTCGCGACGTTCCTGAAATGCGGCACGACCGCGATCGTGCTCGCGATGGTGGAAGACAACTTCATCGACAAGGACCTCTCGATCGCGACACCGGTGCCGGCGATGCGGACGGTTTCGCACGATCCGACGTGCCGCGCCACGGTGGACGTCGCAGACCTCGGGTCGTGCACTGCCGTCGAACTCCAGTGGGAGTTCCTGCGGCTGGCCCGCAAGTACGCCGACGAGACCGGCCTCGAATTATGCGGGGGCGACGAACTCGGCGCCGTCGTCCTCGACCGTTGGGAGCAGGCCCTGAGCGCGCTGGAGCGCGACCCGTCCGAACTGGACGGGCAGCTCGACTGGGTGACGAAGCTGAACCTGCTCAGCGCCTATGTCGATCGCGACGGGCTCACTTGGGACGACCCGAAGCTGGAACTCCTGGCCGTGCAGTACCACGACGTGCGTCCCGACCGGTCGCTGTACGAGCGCTTGGTCCGCAATGGCAAGGTGGAACGCCTGGTCAGCGAGCCGGACGTGCTCGACGCGATGGCCGATCCCCCCGAAACGACCCGGGCCTATTTCCGCGGCCGCTGCCTCGCGCAGTGGGCCGACTCGGTGGTCGCGGCCAACTGGGACAGCCTCGTGCTCGACGTCGGATCCGACCCACTCCGAAGAATCCCAATGATGGAGCCAATGCGTGGTAGCAAGAAGCACGTCGAGCAGTTGTTCGCAGAAGTGACGACGCCCCGGCAACTCGTTGACCGGCTGGCGTCGCCGTAGGAGGTCATGATGCCGGAGCGGGAGCAGAAGAAGAAGCCGGCGCCCAAGGAACGGGAAGAGGTCGCCGAAGAGGAGGTCCCCGCGTCGAGCGAGCGCGGCGAGAAACTCAAGGAAGACATCGACGATCTCTTGGACGAAATCGACTCGGTGCTCGAGGACAATGCAGAGGAGTTTGTCCGCAACTATGTCCAGAAAGGTGGGGAATGACCGATTCGGTCGGTCCCCACAAGGTCTGCTGCTCCTGCGACGAAACGAAGTCGCTCAACGAGTTCTACGCCAACCCTTCTGGACGCGACGGCACTCGACCGGAGTGCAAGGTTTGCACGAAGGCTCGGCGCCGCGAGTGGTACGCATCGAACCGCGAACGCGAGATCGAGCGAGTCACTGAGTGGCAGCGCGCGAATCCCGACCGCGTGAAAGCGACGATGGACGCCTTCCGCGCCGCTGGCAGGAAGAAGCTCTCCGATCGCAAGAGCCATTTGAAGCGCAACTACGGGCTGACGCTCGATCAATACGAGGAGATGCTCGCAGCGCAGGGCGGCGTGTGCGCGATCTGCCGACAGCCGCGTCCCGAGGATCGAACGCTGCATGTCGACCACGACCACGAGACGGGGGAGATCCGCGGCTTGCTCTGCTTCAAGTGCAACAACGCGCTCGGCGACTTCAACGACGACCACGATCTGTTCCAGACGGCGGCCGACTACCTGGACCGCGATACGGAACTCACCGAAATGGCACGGTCTAGGGCCCGCGCGCTCGCCCTGTAGGCTCCGCGGCCGATGGCCGACAACCCGTTGCCGACGTTCCCGCTGCATCTCGATCCGGGGCCGTCGTTCGCCGATCTGCTCCGGCGGGTCGCACCGCATCAGCTGCCCGGCGCCGGGCTCGAGATCGCGCCGGCCGTTCCACTCGAGATCGCGCACGGCACCACGGTGGCCGCGATTCGCTACGCCGACGGCGTGGTGATGGCCGGTGACCGCCGGGCTACGGCGGGCTATCTCATCGCCAGCCGCCGCATCGAAAAGGTGTTCGCGGCCGACGACTTCGCGGGCGTGGCCATCGCCGGCGCGGCCGGGCCCGCGGTCGAGATGGTGAAGCTGTTCCAGGTCCAGCTCGAGCACTACGAGAAGGTGCAGGGCGACGCCCTGAGCCTGGAGGGCAAGGCCAACCAGCTCAGCATGCTCGTGCGGGCCAACCTGCCCGCGGCGATGCAGGGTTTCGCGGTCGTCCCGCTGTTCGCCGGTTACGACGAGGCCCGCCAGCGCGGTCGCGTCTACTCCTACGACGTCACTGGCGGTCGCTACGAGGAGCTCGACTTCCAGTCGCAAGGCTCGGGGAGTGTTCACGCCCGCAACTGGATCAAGGCGGGGTGGCGCGAGGGCATGAGCGCCGACGAAGCGGTCGACCTCGCGATCCGCGCCCTGTTCGCCGCGGCAGACGAGGACGTCGCCACCGGCGGACCCGATCTCGTGCGCGGCATTTACCCGACGGTGGCTCTCATCGATGCCGACCGGTATCGCGCGCTGGCCGACGACGACGTCGCCGCCCGCTCCCAAGCACTGCTGGCTTCCCCCGAGCGGGGAGGGCGTGAATCGTGAGCGAGCGTCGGGAGCCGGGTATCTCATCCCACCGGGCGCAAGCGCCCGGCGGGAGCCCCGAACCGGCGAGCAGCGAGCGGGGCCCGAGCGGCCCGGCCCGAGGAGACGCAGGGCGCAGCGACCGAAGGGGAGCG
>JBEVDP010000264.1:0-2782 GCA_040513235.1 Acidimicrobiia bacterium
CACGCCGATCGTGATCGAGCGGGCGACGAGGTCCTCCGTACGCGGGCACAGATCAAGCTCGGGCGGGCGAGCACGCCATTCGGCGCCGCCTGCAGCCGTTCTCCGAGCCCGCACCGCGGGGTTCAGGTAGACGGGAAGGCCCTCGTACATCTGGGCTGCGGGCGCGCCCTCCGCCCGCAGCGCTTCGACGCAGCGGCGCGCGAGCCCGGCGTCCGGCGCAAACCACGTGAGGCTGGAACCGCCTGCGCCGGCCGGGTCAGGTTCCCGGCGCGGCGTGAGCCCGTCGAGGGCACCGATCGCGCTCGCGATGCGCTCGCGGTTGGCGCGCATCGCGGCAACCAGCGTCGGAAGCCGCCCGAGTTGCACGACGCCGAGTGCGCCCGCGATCTCGGTCATTCGTAGGTTGTCACCGACGATGGGCTCACCGCGAGCGGGGCCGCGCTCGCCGCGGTATTGCGTGACGAACTGGCCGCCCTGGTCGTGAAAGCGCGTCGCGCGGATGTACAGATCCTCGTCGTCGGTACAGACCAGACCGCCCTCTCCCGTCGTGATGGTCTTCGTCTGCTGGAGCGAGCACGCACCGATCGCACCGATGGTCCCGGCCGCGCGACCGCGGTACGTCGTGCCGATGGCCTGCGCGGCGTCCTCGAGCAACGGTGCGCCGCCGAGGGCGCCCATGTCGGCGACGACGTTCTCGAGATGCACGGGGACGATTGCCGACGTGCGGTCCGTAACCTTGGACGCGACGTCTCGAGGGTCGAGCGTCAGCGTGTCGTCCACCTCTGCGAACACGGGCACCGCGCCCGCGCTCACGACTGCGCTCACGGTTGCGATGAACGTGAAGGCCGGGACGATCACCTCGTCGCCCGGCCCGACGCCGAGCGCCGCGAGGGCACAGCGGAGCGCGGCGGTCCCGCTCGACGTCGCGAGCACGTAGCGGCACCCGAACGCTTCGCTCACGGCTGCTTCGAGTGCCGCGACTCGGGACTCATGGCGCCCGTACCGAAACAAGGTCCGCCCGCGCAGTACGGCGGTGACCGCCGCGATCTCCTCCTCGCCGAGAGCATCGATGCCTTTGCCGAGTGGTGGTCGGCGCGCACAGGCGGGCTCCCCGCCGTCGAGCGCGAGCGTGTCGGTGCGCACGACGGAACGGTAGCGGCGGCCGAAGCCGAAGGCGCGCGGTCATCGCGTTGGCCTGAGCGGGGGTATTGCACAGAGTGGCCGGAAACGCCGGTGTTACCGTCATGCGTCGTGGACGTCGATCGCCAGATGCAGCTGCTCACCGCGGGCGCGGTCGACGTCATCGCCGAGCAAGAGCTGAAGGACAAGCTCGCCCGAGGCCGGCCCCTGCGGGTGAAGCTCGGGATCGACCCCACCGCGGCCGACATCCACCTCGGCTTCGCCGTCGTGCTCCGCCGCCTCCGCCTGTTCCAGGACCTCGGCCACGTGGCGGTCCTCATCCTGGGCGACCTCACCGCTCAGGTCGGCGACCCGTCGCATCGTTCGGCGACCCGGTCCCGCCTGTCGAAGGATGAGGTCGACGGGCACGCGCAGACGTACCTCGATCAGGTCGGCCAGATCCTCGACATGGCGCCGGAACGGCTCGAGGTCCGGCGCAACTCCGAATGGTTGGCGCCGCTCGATATGGAAGGCATCCTGCGGCTCACCTCACAGATCACCGTGGCACGCATGCTCGAGCGCGACGACTTCGCCAAGCGTTACGCGGGCGGCGAGCCGATCTCGCTGATGGAGTTCCTGTACCCGCTGCTCCAGGGCACCGACTCGGTCGAGATCCGCGCCGACGTCGAGCTCGGTGGCACCGACCAGCTGTTCAACCTGCTCGTCGGCCGCCATCTGCAAGAGCGCGCGGGCCAGGAGCCGCAGATCGTGCTGACGACGCCACTGCTCGTCGGCCTCGATGGCACGAAGAAGATGTCGAAGTCGCTCGGCAACTACGTCGGGATCGACGAGCCAGCGAGTGAACAGTTCGGCAAGCTGATGTCGATCCCCGACGCCGTGCTCCCGATGTACCTGCAGTACGCGACCGCGTGGGATCCGGAGACCGTCGACGTGACGACGCGCGACCTCGCGGAAGGCCGGTTGCACCCGAATGCCGCGAAACGGCTGCTCGGACGCACGGTTGCCGACCTGTACCACGGCGCCGGCGCGGGCGAGGCGGCCGAAGCGGAGTTCGATCGCGTCTTCAAAGCGCACGAAGCGCCCGAAGAGATGCCTCAGCATGCGGTCGTCGGTGGGACGACACTCGTGGAAGCCCTGGTCACGGCGGGATTGGCGCCGTCGAAACGGGAAGCGCGGCGGTTGATCGAACAGGGCGCGGTCAAGCTCGACGGCGCGCCGCGCACAGAGGACGGCGAGCTCGCGACGCGGACGTACGTCGTACAAGTGGGCCGGCGGCGGTGGGCCCGTCTCCAGGTTGGGGCCCATATTTCCTGAAGAATTCGACCTCAGGGGCCTGCTGCGTTTGACACTCGCCACTCGCGTCAGTAGTCTTGCTCCTCGCCCCGCACGCCGGTTTGCTTCCTTCTGGGGAGCCCGGAACGACGGGACTGGTTGACACCTACGCTCTACCCGCTCGGTACCCGCGTTCGCTCGCCGGACGCCCGTTCGCTCGGGGAGCCGTGTGTCCCTCCGACACAGGTGCACGTCCGCGTGCGCGCTCGTCGGGGAACCGTTTCTTGAAAACAGAGCAGTGAAAGCCAAAAGCCAGTGAGGGCCCGATCCCCGAGACTTCGGTCGAATGGATCGGTACCCACAGTCAATT
>JBEVDP010000265.1:0-3453 GCA_040513235.1 Acidimicrobiia bacterium
CGCGTACGAGCTGGTCGGTGACGGGCAGCCGTGGGTGCTGACGCCGGGCGGGCGGTTCACGAAGGAGGTCGGCGGGCTTCCCGAGATGGCCGGGGCGCTGGCCGATCACGGCCGCCAGGTCCTCACGTGGGACCGTCCGAACTGCGGCGCATCGTCGGTCGTGTTCCGAGGGCGGTCGGAGTCGGAGGTGCAAGCCGACGCGCTGGGCGCGCTTCTCCGTCACCTCGATCTCGGTCCGACGGTGATCGCCGGCGGCTCGGGGGGCGCGCGGGTCTCGCTCATCGCGGCGGCCCGCAACCCTGACGTCACCGCCGGCTTGGCGATGTGGTGGATCAGCGGGGGCCTGCCGGGACTGCTGCAGTTGGCCAACTACTACTGCATGCCATCGGCCGACGCCGCGTGGCACGGCGGGATGGAGGCCGTGGTCGAGCTCGACCAGTGGCAAGACGTACTCGCGCGCAACCCGCGCAACCGAGCGCGGTTTCTCTCGATGGACCGCCAGGAATTTCTCGACGTGATGGACCGGTGGATGCTGGCCTACTGCCCGTGCGACGACTCGCTCGTACCCGGACTCAACGATAGCGATGTCGCCCGCCTCGACGTCCCGATCCTCGTGTTCCGCAGTGGACCGTCCGACATGTCGCACACGCGCGCCACTTCCGAAGTACTTGCCAAGGGTCTGCCGGGCGCCGAGTTGGTCGAACCGCCGTGGGGCGACGACGAGTGGAACGACCGTCGAGCGGAAGTCGAGCGAACCGGTTCGCTCTTCGTGCGCTGGCCGCTGCTCGTTCAACCACTCGTCGACTGGGCCGACAAGACAATCGCGTGAGGAGCCAACCATGACCGACATCAACGTGTGGCCCATCCGCGACGATCTCGGCTTCGGCGCCCGCGTGCGTGGCGTCACCCGCGACAGCCTGGGCGACGACGATGTGCGCGCACAGATCAACGAGATCTTCGAGACGTACGGAGTGCTGGTCTTCGAAAACATCGAGCCCACCCCAACCATGCAGGTGGCACTCAGTACCGTCTTCGGGCCGCTCAAGGACCACCCGAGCCAAGCCACGCCCCGAGCGGCGGGCGACGACATGCTCGGCGTGATCGAGATGCGACACGAACCGAACGAACAGGGTTCCGTCCGCTTGAACGGGCGGGTGCTTTCGCAGTGGCTTCCGTGGCACTTCGACCACTGCTACAACAACGAACTCAACCGCGCCGGTGTGCTGCGCGCGGTGGAAGTCCCACCCGAGGGTGGGAAGACCGGTTTTGTCGACGGCATCGCGCTGTACGGCGCGATCCCACCCGAGCTACGAGACCGGATCGAAACCGAAACGGTGATCTACGCGATGGATGTCATCCTCGACAATCTCCGTTTCGGCCGGCCGGCCGGATTGGACGAAGTCGAGCCACCTTCCCAGGCCGTCGCGGTGATGACAGAGTTCGAAGGCCGGCCCCGGGCACTCCACCCGGCGGTGTGGACGCGCCGCTCCGGCGAAAAGGTCCTGCACGTGTCTCCGTGGATGGCGAAGGGCATCGAGGGGCGCGAGGACGCCGACGGCGAGGCGCTGCTCGACGAAGTGTGCGAAGCGATTGTCGATGCGGCGAAGCACCTCAGCTATTTCCACGAGTGGCAGCCGACCGACATGGTCATCTGGGACAACTGGCGTTGCCTCCACTCGGTGTCGGGGATGCCTCCGGAGCACGCTCGGTGCATGCACCGCACGACCATCGCCGGCGACTACGGGCTCGGTCGTTTCGAAGCGGCGGCACTGGCGCCTTCATAGGGTCACACGGCTCCGGACGCTGAGGGCTCGTGGTCGGCGACGCTCACGAGATGCACCCGAGTTCGCGGAGCACGGCGTGTCCCTGTGGTGCCGCGCTGTCGACCAGAACGGCCGTGCAGGCCCACTCGAAACGAGCACCGAGGCGCTCGAATTGGTCGAGCGCTTCCCGGAGTAGTTCGTCATCGTCCGTGAGACGGCCCCGCGCCCGTGCGACGCAGGCCCAGGCCCAGTCGTTCTCTGCCGCCGCCGCTTGCGCGCGCGCGACGAGATCGCTCGCGTCCGATGCGCCGGCGACGACAGCGACCTCGGCTCGCAGCGCGATCGCGTAGGGATCGAAGAAGTCCCGGATGTCGGCGACGTCGCCCAACGCAGTGCGCGCGTCGCCCAGGCGGCCATGGTGCAGCGCGACCCGGGCCTCGACGAACGGACCGAGACCGGGAATGTGCTGCGACAGGTGGCGACCGTAGGCGCACCACTCCGCGTATTGCTCCGTGGCGCCGCGCAGTCCGTACACGAGCGCAGTCGCATACGCGGCGGGACCCATCCAACGGGCGGCGGGCCGGCCCGCGCGCTCCCAGGCGGCGTGCATTTCGTTGGCTTCGGCGAGTGCCGCGTCGAACTCGCCCATGAAGACGAGTGGGATGACCATGCGGCTGGTCGTCAGGAACGCGATCGTGCGGCCGACTTCGTTGCGCGCCACGAGCTCGGCGATGTCGCGCGCCCGCCGGAGGTCGCCGATTCCGACGGCCGTCTCCATCGCCATGTGAAAGGTGTCGGTGATCTCCCCACCTGTCCGTGGGTCGCGATGATCCATGCGATCGACGAGGTCAAGACGCTCGAAGGAGTACTGCGCGGCTTCGCGAATCGCTCCGCGCTCCATTGCAGCGGTAGTGACGGCGTCGAGGGCGTTGCTCAACAACACCGCATCGTCGAGCGCGCGAGTCGCCTCGACCGCGCGTTCCGCCAGGAGTTCGTTCGCGATCGGCCGCGGAGTACGAGAAAGCCACGCCTCGGCAGTGAGGAGCGACGCTTCGGCAAGAGGACTTCCTGATGGCGCGAGGTCGTGTGCTCGGCGCAGAACGGCTTCGATTTCCTCGAAGGCGATCGGCTCGGGAAACTCGCCCGTGAATCGTTGTGCGTAGGTGACTGCGTAGGCGAGCGCAATGGCGGCCGCGCCGTCGTCACCTGCCGCCTCGAACCGATCGGCGGCGGCGAGGAGCAGCGGATACGAGGCGTCGCTCCGCATGCGCGCGAACGCCACGTCGGCGGCGGCGCGCAGCGCGATAGCGGCCGATGCGTCATCGTGCGCTCGATCCGCGGCTGCTTCGTAGAGTGTCTGTGCTTCCGCGGGGAAGTGCCTCGCGTACGTCAGGTGGCCGCACGAGAGCGCGAGCACGTACGCGGCTTCGTCGGTCTGATCGCTGCCGGAAGGCGCGCTCGCGAGGGCAAATCGCAAGTCGTCCTCTACTGCATCGAACTCGCCTTCCCACTCCACTTCGGTACCAATTCGACGTTCGAGTTGCTGCGCGGTCGCGGATGCCCAGGCCAGATGTCGGGACCACGCCTCGTCGTACTCGTTGCTTTCCGCGAGACGTTCGAGGGCGTACGCGCGAACGGACTCGAGCAGGCGCCAGCGATCGCCGGTCGCAGTTTGCAGGCGAACGAGGAG
>JBEVDP010000266.1:0-8461 GCA_040513235.1 Acidimicrobiia bacterium
GCTCGGGATCGACGCGGGCAAGCGCGGCCTCCCGCTCCGCGCGCGAGACCGCGAATTCGTCCGGACGGAACCGGTCGAAGCGTTCGGTCAGGTCGCGCAGGGCGTTGTCGCCCCCGGCGCGCACAATCGCAAGGATCTCCCGAACCACGGCGGCCACATCGTCGGCCTCGGGACGCGGCCGGGCGAGCGCGGTCCGCAGGTCGCCTTCGACGCCGCGGACGTCCGTGCGAGCGAGGACGCGAGTGGCCATAGAGACCGCAAGGGTACTTGTGGTCGATCACGGGCTCCCCGATTTGGTACACCAACACTCGTGAACAGTCAGGCGCAAGCCGGAGGCCCGCCGGCTCGACCACCGGTGTCGCACGATCGAGGGCCGGAGGATGAAGCCGCATGAACACGGCGCCCGACCTCGCGATGCTCTCGAGCATCGCCACCCAGATCGACGACCTCGCCCAGCGGGTCACGGCCATGGCCGAGCGCTACGGCGAGACGCCCGACTCGGCGGTCTCCACCGAGCTCTTCGGCGCGGAGCGGGCTCTGTTCGGTGCGCGCCGGTCGCTCGACCGGGCCAGCTCGCTGCTCGAAGCAACCTGACCAACCGACCTGGCGTCAGTTCGCTCGGGGGCGGCGCACCGGGGCCACCTTGAACGCCGACGGGCAGAAGTCGTTCAGCACGCACTCTCCACAGCGAGGGCGACGGGCGATGCATACCTGGCGGCCGTGCTCGATGAGCCGCAGCGAGAGCAAGCCGCGCTCGTCGGGCTCGACGATGCCGTTCAGGTCGAGCTCGATCTTCACTGCATCGGTCTCGTTGGTGAGTTTCAGCAGCGCGCTCAACCGGGTGACGTGCGTATCGACCGGAAGTCCGGGCAGCCCGAACCAGACCGACCGCACCACGTTGCCCGTCTTGCGGCCGGTGCCGGGAATGGTGACGAGGTCTTCGAGCGCCGACGGCACCTCGCCGCCGAAGCGCTCCTCCAGCGCGGTCGCCATTCCGATCAAGCTCTTCGTCTTCGAGCGGAAGAACCCGGTCGATTGCACGATCGTCTCTACATCGACGGGGTTGGCGGCGGCGAGGTCGGCCGGGGTCGGGTACTTGGCGAACAGCGCGGGCGTCACCATGTTGACCCGCTCATCGGTGGTCTGCGCGGACAGGATCGTTGCCGCGAGCAGCTCGAACGCGTTGTGGTGATCGAGCGCGCACCGGACGTCGGGATATTCGGCCCGAAGGCGCCGGACGACCTCATCGGCGCGCGCCCGGGCTCCACGTGGGCGGGCCATGAGCCGAGAGTACCGTGGTCGCCGATGACGCCGTTCTCCGTCACCGCGCTGCGCGCCGCCGAACTTCCTGGCGCGGCGCCGACCATCGGCGCGATCGACGCCGCGGTGCGCGCCGCGAAGCGTGCGGCGCCGTTGAACGAAGCGGTGTGGCGCGACATCGAACAGCCTGGTCCGGATTCGGCCGGCTTCCTGGTCGGCGACCGTGCGTACGTACATGTCGCGCGCAGCGACAACTTCGCGCCGCAGCACTGGGCCGTCGGGCTCGCGCGCACCGACGACGATGACGCCACCTTGGGCGCGCTCGTCGACGCCGCCGTCGACCATGTCGAGCGCCACGGCGGCGGACGGCTCGTGCTGTGGGTGAGCGACGCGCATCCCGAAGACGATCCTCCGCTCGCGCACGTCGGCTTCGAACCCGCGCGCGACCTCTACGAGATGCGTGTCCCGCTCCCGATCGGCCTGCCGATCGAGTTCCCGCCCGACATCACGGTGCGCGACTTCGTGCCCGGTCGCGACGAAGCGGCGTGGCTCGAGGTGAACAATCGGGCCTTTGCGAATCATCCGGAGCAGGGGGGATGGATCGAGGCGACGTTGGCCCGCCGGATGGCCGACTCGTGGTTCGATCCGTCGACCTTCCTGCTGGCATTCACTGCCGATCGCCTGGCCGGCTTCAACTGGTGCAAGGTCCACGACGCCCACGGCCGCGATCCGGCGCTCGGCGAGATCTTCGTCATCGGCGTCGATCCCGACTATGCGGGCAAGGGGCTCGGTCGTCCCCTCGCGCTGGCGGGCTTGGCCCGGCTCCACGAACGCGGGCTCACCACGGGATCGTTGTTCGTCGCGGCCGAGAACGAGCGCGCGTTGAGGCTCTACCGCGGCATCGGCTTCACGGTGCATCGCGTCGACCGCGCCTACGAACGCGAAGTGGAAGCCGCATGACGTCGCGCTACCTCGCCACGCGCGAACAAGTCAACGATCTCCTCGCGGCGCGCGGCGAGCCCCGATACCGCGCCGACCAACTCTTCGACGGGCTCTGGGCGCAGCGCCGTCCACTCGACGCGCTGACGAACCTCCCGCGAGCCCTGCGCGCCGACCTCGACAGCGTGCTGCCGTCCGCACTTGAACTCGCCGCCGAGCAGCGCAGCTCCCATGACGTCACGATCAAATGGTTGTGGCGTACCAACGGTGGCGCGCAAGTGGAAACCGTGCTCATGGGTTACCGCGACCGCGCGACGGTGTGCGTGTCCTCGCAAGCGGGGTGTGCGATGGGCTGCACGTTTTGCGCGACCGGCCAAGCCGGCTTCGATCGCCACCTCGACGCCGGCGAGATCTGCGAGCAGGTGCTCCGCGCGCAGCACGCGTCCGAGCAACGCGTCTCGAATGTGGTCTACATGGGCATGGGCGAGCCCCTCGCGAACGTCGACCCGGTGCTCGAATCGCTGACCCGCCTCCACGACGACGCCGGGTTCTCGGGCCGCAACCTCACCGTGTCGACCGTCGGTGTCGTGCCCGGTATCAACCGGCTGCGTGACTTCCCCCTGCCGGTCACGCTCGCCGTCTCGCTCCACGCCCCCGACGATGCACTGCGGGAGGAAATGGTGCCGCTGAACCGGCGCTACCCCATCGCCGAGGTGCTCGCGGCGGCGCGCGATTACGCCCAGACCAAAGGGCGGCGGGTCACGTTCGAGTACGCGTGCATCGACGGCGTCAACGACCATGCGCACCAGGCCGACGCACTCGCCGGGCGGCTCACGGGCTTCCGCGGCGGCGCGCACGTGAACCTGATCCCCCTCAACCCGACGGTCGGGTTCGGCGGGCACGCAGCCCGCTCCGACCGTATCGCCCGCTTCGCGCAGCGCCTGCGCGAACGCGGTGTCCAGGTGTCGATCCGGCGCAACCGGGGCGTCGACATCGACGCCGCGTGCGGCCAACTCCGAGCCCGGACCCCGGCGGTGCCCGACTGAGGGCGCCGATCGGCCAGAATGGGCTCGTGAACGAGTATCGCTGGTTCAACCCGCACCAACCACAGACACTCCAGAGCGCAGTCTTCCTCTGCTACCTCAACGCCGTCTTCGGCATCCTCTTCGGCATCGCGCCGACGTCGTTGCTGATGATGCTGTTCATCGTCGCCGGCCTCGGTGCGGGCGGCTTCGGCATCGCGAACGAGAAGCGCTGGGGCTACGTGCTCGCCGTCACCGCGGCGTCGCTCCAGGTGCTGGTGTTCGTCGGCTTCTACGGCACCGAGGTGATCAGCAACATCAGCCTGCTGATCTCGTTCGTCTTCGACGTCGCCCTCCTCGCGTTGCTCATCCATCCGATGAGTCGCGACTACCAACGCATCTGGTTCAAGTAGGACCGCGCGGCCTCGGGGGAGCCGATGCAGTTCAACATCGCCGACTTGTGGGAGTGCGTCGCGGACGCCGTCCCCGGCAACGACGCCCTCGTATGCGGCGACCGCCGGCTCACTTATTCCGAAGCCGACGAGCGTGCGACCCGCCTCGCGCATGTCCTGCGCGACCGCGGCGTCGGCGCGGGCGATCACGTCGCGCTGTACCTCTTCAACGGGATCGAGTACCTCGAAGGGATGCTCGCCGCGTTCAAGCTGCGCGCGGTTCCGATCAACATCAACTACCGGTACGTCGAGGACGAACTGCGCTATGTGCTGGCTGATGCGGACGCGACGGCCGTCATCGCCCATCAGCAGTTCGGTCCCAAGCTGACGGCGATCCGGGATGGACTGCCCGCGTTGCACACCTTCATCGCGGTCGCCGACGGCACCGACGCGCTCTTCCCCGACGCGATCGAGTACGAAGCCGCGCTCGCGGCGGCCGCGCCCGAACGCGACTTCGACGAACGCTCGGCCGACGACCTGTACATCCTCTACACGGGCGGCACGACCGGCATGCCCAAGGGTGTCATGTGGCGCCACGAGGACCTGTTCTTCGGCGCGCTCGGTGGCGGCGGCGCGGGCGCCGCGGCCATCACGCGCCCCGAAGAGATCGCCGAGCGGGCACAGACGGCGCGTACGCGCTGCGTCCCAGCCTGCCCGTTCATGCACGGCACCGCGCATTGGATGGCCTTCGCCGCGCTGTTCAGCGGCGGCGCGGTGATCATCCCGGCCGACCATCACTTCGACCCGCACGCGTTGCTGCGGCTCGTCGTCGCCGAAGAAGCGAACTTCCTGGTGATCGTGGGCGACGCATTCGCGCGCCCGCTCGTCGAAGCACTCGCCGCGCCCGAGGTCGCCGACCTCGACTTGTCGAGCCTGCGGGTTCTCTTGTCGGGCGGGGCCATCCTGTCGCCCGCGGTGAAGCAGGCGCTGGTGCAGCACCTGCCGACCGTGCTCGTCGTCGACGGCTACGGCGCGTCGGAAACCGGCGGGCAAGGCCAATCGGTCACGGTGGCGGGATCGGAGATCCCGACATCGCCGCGCTTCTCGGTCAACGACCAAACCGCGGTCCTGGGCGACGACCTGCAACCGCTGCCCGCCGGCATGGTCGGCCGGCTCGCTCGGCGGGGCTCCATCCCGCTCGGCTACTACAAGGATCCCGACAAGACCGCAGCCACGTTTCCGGTCGTCGACGGCGTGCGCTGGTCGGTGCCGGGCGACCACGCTGTCGTCGAGGCGGACGGGACGATCAGCCTGCTCGGCCGGGGCTCGGTTTCGATCAACACGGGCGGCGAAAAGGTCTACCCCGAGGAGGTCGAAGCGGTGCTGAAGGCGCACGAATGCGTCTTCGATGCCGTCGTCGTGGGTGTCCCGGACGAACGCTGGGGCGAACGCGTCGTCGCCGTCGTGCAACTTCGGCCCGGTCCGGCTACGACGCTCGAGCAGTTGCAAGACCATGCCCGCTCCCATCTTGCGGGCTACAAGGTGCCGCGTGGGCTGGTCGTGGTGGACACCATCGTCCGCTCCCCCTCGGGCAAGCCCGACTACCGCTGGGCCCGCACCACGGCGCTCGAGTCCGGCCGTTAACCCGCCGCGCGTCGCGAAGCGTTACCTTCTTGCGCGTGGGCAACCGGCTCGCGGACGAAACGAGTCCGTACCTTCGCCAGCATGCGGACAACCCCGTCGACTGGCATCCATGGGGTGACGAAGCGTTCGCGCTCGCGCGCGAGCAGGACAAACCAGTCTTTCTGTCGGTCGGCTACTCGTCGTGCCACTGGTGCCATGTCATGGCCCACGAGTCGTTCGAGGACGCGGCGACTGCCGAAGTGATGAACCGCCTTTTCGTCAACGTGAAGGTGGACCGCGAAGAACGGCCCGACGTCGACTCGGTGTACATGCAAGCCGTCCAGGCGATGACCGGACGCGGCGGCTGGCCGATGAGCGTCTGGCTCACGCCGGATGGCCGCCCTTTCTACGGCGGCACCTACTACCCGAATTCCGATCGTCAGGGCATGCCCGCGTTCCCACGCGTGTGCGAAGCCGTGGCCGAGGCGTGGCGCGACCGGCGCGACGATGTCGTCGAACAGTCGACGCGCCTTACGCAAGCCATCGACGAAGACATCCTCCGGCCCGACGCCGTCGTCGAACCCACCCGCGCGCTCTTGCGCGACGCGTACGACAACATCGCCGGGCAGTTCGAACCGCGCTACGGCGGGTTCGGGCGGGCCCCGAAGTTCCCGCAAGCGATGACGATCGACTTCCTGTGCCGTGCCTACCTCGTGAACGGCTCGGAACAGACGTTGACCATGATCACCACGACGCTCGACGCGATGGCCGCGGGCGGGATGTACGACCAAGTCGGCGGCGGGTTCGCGCGCTATTCGACGGACGACGCCTGGCTGGTACCGCACTTCGAGAAGATGCTGTACGACAACGCGCTCCTGGCGCGGGTGTACCTGCATGCGTACCTCCTCACCGGCAACCGCCGCTACGAGCGCATCGTCACCGAGACGATCGAATACGTCTTGCGCGACCTGCACCACGAAAACGGCGGGTTCTTCGCCGCCGAGGACGCCGACTCCGAAGGCATCGAAGGAAAGTTCTATCTCTGGAGCCTCGACGAGATCCGCGAAGTCTGCGGCGATGACGCCGACGAGGTCATTCGCTACTACGGCGTCACCGAAGCCGGGAACTTCGTCGATCCGCACACGCAGTACTCCGGGAACATCCTGCACGTCGTCGACCGCGACGAGGAGCCGCCCTTCGCGGTGCTGCGAGCGCGCGAAGCGCTCCGGGCGCGGCGCGATACGCGCGTGCGGCCCGGCCTCGACGACAAGGTGCTGCTTGCGTGGAACGCCTTGTTCCTCGCCACGTTGGTCGAAGCCGCGGCCGCCCTCGAGCGCGACGAATGGAAGGTGGCCGCCCGCGCCAACGGCCGGTTCCTCCTGACCCGGCTGCGCCGCGCCGATGGCCGCCTGCTGCGGTCGTGGGGCGCGCCGCACCCCGCGTACGCCGAGGACTACGCGGCGCTGCTCGACGCGCTGTGCTCGCTGGCGGAATTCGACCATCCATCGTGGCTCGACTTCGCCCGGCCCCTCGCCGACGAGCTGCTGCGCCTCTTCCACGACGAAGAGGCGGGTGGTTTCTTCACCAGCGGACGGGACGCCGAGCAACTCGTTGTGCGCCAGAAGGACGTGTTCGACGACGCCACGCCGTCGGCGAACTCACTCGCGGCCAACGCGCTGTTGCGACTCGCCGAACTCATCGGCGCGTTGCACTACCGCGCGCCCGCCAGTCGGGTCATCGGCATGTTCGGTCGCGTCGCGGGCAGTCATCCGACGGCATTTGCCAACGCGCTGGCGGCCGTCGAGCGCGAAGTCACGCCGTCGCTCGAGATCGCAATCGTTGGCGCGCGCGGCGATGACCGCACGCGTGCGCTCGTGCGCGAAGTCACGCGGCGATTCATCCCCAACGCGGTCCTTCTCGTTGCCGAACCCGGCCACGTTCCTAGTTCACTGCTGTTCGAGGGGCGTTCCGACGCGCCGGAACCGACCGCATATGTGTGCGAGACCTACTCGTGCCGTCAACCCGTCACGAACCCCGACGACCTGCGCGCCCAGCTGGACGCGGCGCTCGCCGCACGTCAGGACGCGGCGACGTAGTTCCCGGCCGCAAGCTCCTCGGCGACGGCCCACCCGAACGCGATGAGCGCCTGGCCCCGCGTTGCTTCGAGCTCACCGACCAGCGAGACGATCTTGGCTCCACCTGTGGCCTTGATGGAACCCGCATCGAGGACCGGGACGCACGGCGGCTTGCGACCCTTGATCGCAACGCGGAACGTCCGGTCGTCGAAATTGTTGTCGAAACCGAATCGCTTGGCGAGCCGGCGACCCCACGCACGGTCTTCGCCGTTCGGCGTATAACCAGGTCGGGGCACGATGTTCGCGTACGTCTGCAACAACGTGTACGCGCTCGGCTTGTGCAGCCGCGTCGCGACGAGCACGTCCTCGTCGGGGAACGAGATCGCGGCGCGACGCGACAGTTCGCCCGTCATCGCGCGCAACGTCGTGGGCGCGAGCTTGTTGCGCCGAGCGGCACCGGCACCCCAGAGGATCGACGGCGTTCCGCCGATGCGTTCGAGCGAGCCGAGCAAGAGGCCCTGGAGCTCGCCATTGTCGTACGCGAGGACCACGAGCGGGAACTGTTCGACCTGACGATCGAGCTCGTCGTCGGAGACGGGAAGCCCTGCTGCTGCGAGCATTTGGCCGAACTCGTCGAGTTCGGCGGGCTTCAGCGAGACGGAATCACGGGATTCAGCGTTCATCGCCAATCCATTGTGGCCGAGAACTACCCGTCAGGGAAAGTCGGGTGCTTGTGTCCTTGTGCGCGAACACGTGATTTTGACCCTTCAGTCACGCTCTGCGCGCGGTTGCGCGCGGTTCATGTCCCAGTTGGCCTCGAGCTGCGCGGTGCGCTATTCGACCTCGAGCCCGTCGATATCCGGCGCCGGCGGTGGCGGCTGCGGATCGAGACGCTCCAGCGTCTGGACGAGCAACTCCGCCACCGCGAGGCCACTGACCCACTTGTGGTCCGCAGGCACGACGTACCACGGTGCCCAAGGGGTGGACGTCGCGGTGATGGCCTCGTCGTAGCGAGCCATGTACTCGTCCCAGCGTTCTCGGGCCTCGAGATCGTCAGGGCGGAACTTCCAGCGCTTCTCGGGATCTTCCAGTCGGGCCCGCAAGCGCCTGCGCTGCTCGTCCTTGCTCAGGTGGAGGAACACTTTGACGA
>JBEVDP010000267.1:0-3247 GCA_040513235.1 Acidimicrobiia bacterium
CGACACCGATCTCCAAGTTGGGGGCGTTCTGCCAGTCGAGGGCACCGGCACCGCCGTTGACGATCTGATTACCGTCGTTTCCCTCGAACGTGCTGCCCGGCAAGGTCGCCCCCGCCGAGTTCACTATTGCCAGTCCGGCCGCGGCGGTTGCGACCGCGGCACCAATGGCGAACCACTTCTTTGCTCTCAAAGCTTGCTCCTTCTCTGGGACCAGACAGCACGCCTGGCCCCGCCATCGCGATTTGCCTAGTTCTCGCTCCTGCGCACCCCGCCCTTCCTCGTCAAATGCGCTGCCCTCTATGGCGCGCGCCACTCGAAGTGATCGCTCGAGATGCGTGGCCGGGCCTCCGACTGATGCGATGTCGGTTCAGCCCAGTCAGCGCGGTGAACGTCGCGGCCGAACCGCTCGACGGCAGTGCCGTCCCGGCGCTCGATCTTGTCGCGCCCTCGCCGCGGCCACGCCACGCCCATTCCCCGCACTCCGTTCACACCCCGAACGATTCCTATGCTCCGTCCTGGAGCATGCCGGTAACCCGGAACCCAGCACGGTATCAGCCCCACATCGCTCCTCGAACAGCCCGTCGAACAAGTCGGCCCAGCAGACGGGCAGTTCCCGCGTTGGAGCTCCGCGCTCGCAGGAGCGTGACGGAACCGCGTCCGAGTTGCAGGGTCCTGGTACTCAGATCGGAGACGATCCCGTGGGTAATCGTTGCTCACGCCGGCCGCTGGGTCGAAGTCAGCGACGCCGCCCCATGGATCGTGACCGCCATCGGATCAGTCGACCAGCCGCAGGCGGGCGCACTCCCTCGCGGGATAATGAGCGACATGCGTGTGGGCATTGCCGATCATTTCGGGTGGGCCGTCGCCGTGACGGCGTCGGCTGACCACGAGGTCGTGGACCGCCGGCGGATCGAGCTGGTCGAACCGGGCTTGACGGCTGCACCGATTCATTACGAGAGCCATCGTCTCGACATCCCCGGCACGGTTGCGCTGGTCGCGAAGGTGCGAGCGTCGGTCGTTCGGGCGACGTCAGCCGCGCTCGACGAACTCGCAACCAGCCTGCCCGCGCCAGTCGTCTCGATCTCGCTCCGAACCTGGCCACTGGACTTCCCCGCCGACGTCGCCGTCCAACGGCGCTCGCCCTATGAAGCCCGTGCCGACGCCATCATGTATCGCGAGGTGTTGTCCGAACTCGCGCACGCTCGCGACTGGGAAGTCCACCTGTACAACGCGAAGGAAGTCATCGGTCAGGCGGTCAGCATGCTGGGTGAGCGGGCAGACGAGATCCTGCAGGGTCCTCGGGCGCGGTTGGGGCCGCCCTGGACGAAGGACCATCGAACCGCACTCGCGGCGACGATTGTTGGCGGCTGAGACGAACGATCTTCCTTGACTCGGCCCCTAGGGCAAAGCCCACGATGGCGTTCGTGGACGAACTCATTCCGATCGGGCAGTTCGCCGGACTGACATGGCTGTCGCCGAAGGCGTTGCGCATCTACCAGGCGCAAGGCTTGCTTCATCCGGCGTGGATCGATCCCCGATCCGGCTACCGCTACTACGACCCTTCGCAGATCGCGCGCGCGGCGCGAATCAGTCTGCTGCGGCGCGCGGGAGTGCCCTTGGCGGAAATTGCGGCCTTCCTGGCGGCGCCAACAGCCGAGCGCGTGCATGCATGGCGCGATGAACTCGACGCCGAAGTCGCGGAGCGCCGGCGATTGCTCGACCACATCGCGAAGCTCACCGAACTGATGGAGGTTCCAACGGTGACTCATCCCCAAGCAGTCGCGTTGCAACGCGCGATTCCCGTACTCGCGTCGCTCGACCTCGATGCGACCCAGCGGTTCTACGCCGAGAAGTTGGGCTTTGACCTGGTATCCCGGTATCCCGACTACGCGATTTCTGCGCGTGACGGTGTCCAGGTGCACTTCTGGCTCACCGACGATGCTGACATCCCGAAGGCGACGTCGTGCCGCGTCGACGTCACGGGCATCGAGACTCTCTACGAACAGATGAAAGCAGTTGGCGTCGTCCATCCGAACGGACCGCTGCGCGAGCAACCCTGGGGCATGAAGGAGTTCGCAGTGCTCGACGGTGACGGCAACCTCATCACGTTCGGGGAGCGCGTTTCCGGGAGCCCACCCGGCTGAACGATCAGACCGAATCGAAGAAGTCGGCGATCCAGCGTGCGACAGTGAGGCGGTCGAGGTGGCGGTCGAGCGACGCGCGCGCGTCGGCGACGCGTTCGCGGCCGAGGAGGTCGACCCCGCCGGCGAGGAGATGATCGGCGAGCGGCGGCACGAACTCGGGATTGCCTTGGAGTGTCCACGCGCGCTCCCCCACCACGAGGCCGGCGATCGGGCAGGACTCGGCGCGCGCGATCACGCGCGCGCCGGCGGGCGGAGCGATCACTTGGTCTTCGTGGCTCGCGATGAGAGAAAAGTGTGTGGGTGGCGATCTGCCCATCCATGGCTGCGGTTCGACGAGCTCGTAGTCCTCCACGCCGACGCGCCAACCGTCTTCGCTGCGGTCGACGCGACCGCCGAGCGCTTGCGCGAGGAGTTGATGGCCGAAGCAGATGCCGACGTACGGACGCTCCTGGGCGATGAGATCGCGGTGGAGTTGTTCAGTGTCGCGGATCCACGGGATGTCGGCGTACGCGCTGTAGCGGCTCGGCGAGCACAGCCAACCGTCGCACTCGTCGAGCGAGTCGGGAAAGCGACCTTCGTCGATGTCGTAGCGGCGAAGCACGATACCGAGCGGTGCGAGCAGAGCGCGGAACAGCTCCGGGTAGTCGCCCGCGATGTGCTGGCTCTTGGGGTCGACGTGACCGACGAGCAGCAGGCCGATGCGCTTCATCAGATCTTCGGCACTTGACCGGCCTTGTTACAACTTCGTAGATTCTGTAACACCCATGACGGTCACGGCGATGGAGACTACCGAACGCATCCTCGAAGCGGCGACGGACTGCATGCGCCTGCGCGGCTTGCGTCACGTGTCGATGAACGAGGTCGCACTCCATGCGGGCGTGTCGCGCATGTCGGTCTACCGCCACTTCGTCGACCGCGACGCGTTGGTGCAGGCGGCGCTGGAACGGTTGAGCGAACAGACGACCGCAGCCGCGGCGCCCTTCATTCGGCGCCGCCGCACGCTGGCGAGCCAAGTCGCCGAAGCCGCGACGTGGGTTGCCGCGCAGGGCGGGCGCGACATCACGAGCGACATCGCCACGCTCCAGCTCGCGCAGGCGGCCCGC
>JBEVDP010000268.1:0-2527 GCA_040513235.1 Acidimicrobiia bacterium
CAGTTGCAGACGCTCGACTTCGCGAGTCACGACGATCTCGCGACGGGCCAACTCGTCAGCCGGGCGTCGTCCGACATCCAGCTCATCCAAGGCTTCCTGCAGTTCCTGCCGATCGGCGTCGGCAATGTGTTGATGTTCGTCGTGTCGATCGTCGCGATGTTGTGGCTGTCGCCGCTGCTCACGCTCGTGATGCTCGCGGTCGGCCCCGCGTTGCTGTTCACCGCGATGAAGCTGCGCACAGCGGTGTTCCCCGCGAGTTGGGATGCGCAACAGCGCGCGGGCGAGGTCGCCAACGTTGTCGAAGAAGCAGTTACCGGCGTCCGTGTGGTGAAGGGGTTCGGGCAGGAGCGCTACGAGATCGAGCGGCTCGCGACGCGATCGGAACGGCTGTTCGCGGGCCGGGTGCGGCTCGTCCACCTGCAGGCGCGGTTGACGCCCGCCATGCAGGCGATCCCCGCATTCGGTCAGGTCGCGGTGCTCGCGCTCGGCGGCTGGCTCGCGATCCAAGGCAACATCAGCCTCGGGACCTTCCTCGCCTTCTCGACGTACATGCTGCGGCTGGTGCCGCCGGTGCGGATGTTGGCGTCGATCCTCACCGTGGGCCAGCTCGCACGCGCCGGCGCGGAGCGCATCTTCGACCTGCTCGATTCGACACCCGTCGTGCAGGACCGGCCCGACGCCGGCCCACTCGCCGACGGTCCCGGACGGGTGCGCTTCGACGGCGTCACGTTCGGCTACCTCAGCACCGAGCCGGTGCTGCGAGATTTCTCGCTCACCGTCGACGCGGGGGAGACCGTCGCGCTCGTCGGTTCGTCGGGCTCCGGAAAGTCGACCGTCGCACTGTTGCTCCCGCGCTTCTACGACGTGCAGCACGGCACTGTCACCATCGACGGCACCGACGTCCGCGACCCGACGTTGCACTCGTTGCGCTCGCGTATCGGCGTCGTGTTCGAGGACTCGTTTCTCTTCTCCGACACCGTCCGGTCCAACATCGCGTTCGGCGCGCCCGACGCGACACCGGAAGAGGTCGAGGCCGCGGCGCGGGCGGCCGAAGCCCACGAGTTCATCATGAGGCTGCCCAACGGCTACGACACCGTTGTCGGCGAACAAGGTCTGACGCTTTCCGGCGGGCAACGGCAGCGCATCGCCATCGCGCGCGCGCTCCTGTCGGATCCGCGCATCCTGCTGCTCGACGACGCGACATCTTCGGTCGATGCGCGGGTCGAAGAGGAGATCCACGCCACGTTGCGGCAACTCGCGATCGGGCGCACAACGATTCTGATCGCGCACCGCCGCTCGACGCTGTCGCTCGCCGACCGCATCGTCGTCGTCGACGGCGGGCAGGTGCTCGATACCGGGACGCACGACGAACTGATCGAGCGCTGCACGTTGTACCGCATGCTGTTGTCGGGGCCAGGCGACGACATCGAGGACCTGGAAGCCGCGTGGGCCGAGGCGGAGGCCGCGGAGCCGGTGTCCGCCGCCGGTACCACGCCGAGCGCGTGGATCGGGCTCGACCGAGAAGCGCGCCGAGAAGCCGATATTGCCATCAACACCAGGCCGGCCGCGCCCGCGCGCGTCGGTGGTGGCGGTGGGGGCGGAGGTGGCAACTGGCTCGGCGGTATTTCGCTCGCGGCCACGCCTGAACTGCTCGAGAAGGTCGACGCGCTTCCGCCCGCCGACGAGACGCCCGACGTCGACATCGCCGTCGCGACGCGCGAGGACCCGAGCTTCAAGTTCTTCCGCTTCATCAAGCCGTACCGGCGCGCGCTCGCGTTCGGGCTCAGCCTCGTCACGCTCGACGCCATCCTCACGCTGCTGGGACCCGCGCTGGTGCGGCGCGGCATCGACCTCGGCGTGGTGGCCGGGTCGGTGCAAGCACTCTTCGTCGCCGCGGGCGCATTCCTCGTCGTCACGCTCATCGACTGGGTCGTGATGTGGGCCCAGGCCCGGGTCATGGGCCGTACGTCGGAACGTCTGTTGCACGCGCTGCGGCTCAAGGTCTTCGCGCACTTGCAACGACTCGGGATCGACTACTACGAGCAGGAGATGGCGGGTCGGGTCATGACCCGCATGACGACCGACATCGACTCGCTCTCGCAGCTGCTCCAGCAGGGGCTCATCACCGCGCTGGTCAACCTCGTGTCGTTCGTCGGTGTCGGCGTCGCGCTGAGCATCATGAACATCCAGCTCGCAGCCGTTGCGGGCCTCTGTCTACCACCACTGATCATCGCGACGCTCTGGTTCCGCCGGGAGTCGAGCAAGGCCTACGAAACCGCGCGCGATCGCATCGCGGCCGTGAACGCGAACCTGCAAGAGGGTTTGTCCGGTGTGCGGGTGTCGCAGGCCTTTGTCCGGGAACGCCGCAACGAGGAAGACTTCGAGGAAGTCGCACGCGGCTATCTCAATGCCCGTCTCGGCGCGCAGAAGCTCGTCGCGATGTATTTCCCGTTCGTCGAATTGCTCGCGGAACTCACGGCCGCGCTGGTGCTCGGGGTTGGCAGCGTGATGGTTGCGAACGACTCGC
>JBEVDP010000269.1:0-6450 GCA_040513235.1 Acidimicrobiia bacterium
TCGCCGCGTTCCGCCCAGGTGACGAACTCGGCGACGTCGTGGCCGTACGCAGCACGCGTGTGCTCGCTGCTCCCCACGAGGGACGAAGCGAACAGTTCGAAGGCCCAGTCACTGCCCGTCATTGCCGTCCACCCGGCAGGCTCGGCATCCGCGAAATCTACCTCCCCACCTGAGGTGTTCAGCGCGGATGGGCCGTGGGTCACACGACCAGTGCTGCGGATGGCATCAGGCGCACGTGCCTCCGAAGGAGGCGCTGACGAACGAGCCGAGGGCGACGTCGCCCTTGATGGAGTCGCCGTCGACGGACGCGCCGCCCGACTAGTTCATTGAGGTCGAGAAGATTTCTGACTTTCCCCACGCGACGATCAGACGCGCGAGCTCTTCGGGCGTGTAGCCGAGGGCCAACATCGAGCGGATGTTCTCGCACGCTGCCGACGGCACTTCGACGGAATCGACCCCGTCAATCGCGCGCAGGCGGTCGAGCACGTCTGGGTTCACCACGCTCGCCGGATGGACCGCGATCGACGCCGGAAGGTCACCAGGTTTCACCTGGCGCAGCAGACCTGGCTTGTTGGCGAAGATCTTCTGGAACTCCTCGTACGCGTCGGCCTTGCTCAGTACCCGAGTGATCGTCAGACTCGACTCCGCGCGCACTGCGTTGGCCGCGGCATCGATCTGCGCCCCCGTCGCGCCGACGTCCATGAACACGCGCATGTCCGGATCTTGAATCTCGCAGTCATGGATGAACTCGAGCAGGCTGGCTTCCGTTGGGATGCTGGCGCTCTTCGGGTTCGCCGAGTCGACACCGGAAATGCTCGCAAACGCCTTCGCCCACCTCTTGACGTGCGAGCCGTCACGAAGCTGGACCCGGAACGACTGCGGCAAGTCGGCAGCGGTCGTCGCCTCGACGAGATCGGGGTTCCTGGCGAAGATGCGCTGGAACTCGGTGTATGCGTCCTGCTTCGACATGTGCGCGTAGCGATCGACGTCGTCGGACCGCCGGATCGCCTTCTCCACTACGGCGATCTGTGCGTTCGTCGCGTCGACGGTCATGAAGATCTCGACGTCGACGTCACGCTGCGAGATCTTCGACATCGGAACGCGCTCGGAGGCTCCCATCGCAGGACCGGCGAGCCCAAGCACGATGTATCTACTCAGAACATGCGTCGCCCGGCCTATGTGGCGCGTCGAACATGAGTCGCTCTCCACCGATGAATGACACACCCGTGCGCGAAGGTGAGGTCGGCGGCGAGCGATCGCGGTCCGGGCTCTCCCGTCACTTCCTCCATCCTCTCTTCCTGATGGAGGTGCGCCGTGCTCGCCGCGACGAGCCTCCCACAAGGAAAATCCCGACGACATCCATCACGACGCGATGCTAGATCCGTCGTCGTTCGGTGTCCTTCGTTTGACTGCAGCTCCGCTCGCGGGGTTGACGACGGGGGCCGCGGCGCGGACGATGGTGTCTCCCTGACAAAGGGAGGGCCCATGGGCATGATCGGCAAGCCCGTGCGCGAGATCCACATCCCGGTGACGGAGCCGGTCGTCGTGCCGCTTCCGGTCCCCGATCCCGTTTCGCCGGTACCGCGACGCGAGGAAACCCCCGCCGAGCCGGTCCCCGTCGGACACTGACGGAGGCCAGGTGGACCTGCCCTGGGACGTCTACGCCACGCCGATCGCAGCCAAGAAGCTGGCGCGCCTCGGTGTGCAGAGTGGTGGCGAGGGCGCAAACCGGGTCGTGCTGCTCCCCGCCCTCTTTCGTCAACTCGGTGCGTCCTACGCGGTGTCGGACACCGCGGTGTGCCCGATGCACGACCACGAGGCGCCCCAGGCCCGGTGCACCTGCGGGTTCTACGCGGTGGAGTCCGTCGACGAGCTCTGGCGCCTCGGCAGCGACGAACCCGAGTTCGCGGTGCTTGACGTGGACCTCGCCGGTCGGGTGATCGCGCACGAGCACGGCTACCGCGCGAGTCACCAGCACGTGCGCCGGGTCACGCTCGCCAACACCTGTGTGCGGTGTGGGAAGCCGGCGATCACGCTGCAGCGCCACTGGTTCGGTGCGCTCACCCCCGCGTGCGGGCGTCACGCGAGGCAGGCCGTGAGCGTCGAGGACGCGGCGGCGGCGCTCGGTGTGCCGGTGGAGTTCTCGACCGAGGAGCCCGTGCCCACGCCGCGGTTCGCGCGGCTCCAGTTCGTGCTCGCGCAGCTCGTTGTGCCCATCGCGATCCTGCTCCTCGGGATCGGAGGGGCCTTCGTGGCTCGCTCCGGTGTACCGCTGAACTTCGCGCAACTCGGCGTGCTCGGCTGGCTGCTCGCCGGCCCGACGGTGTTCGACCGCATCGCACCGAAGTTCGGGCTCGGCCACCGGGAGACCGCGCGCCTCCAACGCCGCTGGCACTGTCTCGTGGTGTGCGTCGCGATCGCGTGCGACCTGCTCATCACCGTCGTGGCCGCGGTCGTGTGGGACGCGATGACAACGTGAGCCCCGCCCGATGCAGATCGGCAGCGCGGCGCGTTCTCGTCAGGCGTCAGCCGCGCCCGACGCCCCGGGGGCCAGCGGCACCGTCATCGAGCCGATGACACCGCCGTCCGATCCCGCGGCGTCGCGCTCGGTGAAGACGTCTATCCGAACTGACTTCCCAGTTCGGGCGACGCGCACGGTGATGGAGCCCGACGGTTCCGTCTCGGCCACGGCCGACTCGGCAAGCGACGTGAACTCCTGCCGGAACAGGGCCGGATCGGCGAGCACACGTAAGCGAGCCATCTCGATGTCGACGATGCGCCCGGCGAGCAGGGGCTCGATGTCGTCGAGCGCAGCGCGAAGCTCTTCGAGGAGGTCGACCGACGTCAGCGACATCTAATCGGCGAAGACGTCGCGACTGAGCTCGATGAAGAACGTGTGGTCGTGACCCTTGTTCTGATCTTGAGCGTTGTAGTTCGTCTTCGAAGATCCATCAGGCACGACCTCTTCGGAGTAGATCGCGCCGACGGGACACACATCGGGCTGGTAGCACGCCGTGCACGATGTGCACTCTTCGGTGTTCACGTACAGGAGGCTGTCACCGAAGATCGCGATCGCGTCCGGATTCGGGGCATGACTGTTCTCTATCTCTCCATCCCCGGCCTCGACCTCCGAGAACAAGAGGTTGTTCTCGCGACTGAACTCGTAGATGCATTGCACCGGGCAGACATCGACGCAGGCACGATCCTTCACGTCGATACACGCCTCGGTGATGATCGCGATACCCGCCACGAGTCACGTCACAGCTTGGCTTTGGCCACGCAGATCGCCAGGTGCGCGTCAAGCACCGCTTGGCGAGTGGAGTCCGCCAGGCCAGGGTCGGCTTCGGCGGCCGCCTTGGCACTGTCTCCGGCTTGCTCGAGCTCGATGACCGCCGTCCGCTCGTCATCGGAGCGCACGGCCTTCTCGGCTTTCGCGGCGAATTCGCTCACCACCGCGACCAGAACAGGAGATGCGCCCTGATCGGCACGGACAGAAGCCAGCGCACTGTCGGTCTTCGCACGCGCGTCGCGGAGCCGCTCTGCTGTGGTCGTCACAACCCTGAGCGTACGCCTCGACCCGGGTGCCCGACACGAACCGGATAGGTGTCACACCCCGGCGCGAAGGTGTGCTCACCGTCGAGTGGCCCCGGACACGGCCCTCCAACTGATCGACCGGCCTTGCCGGTCACACCGATCATCTGGAGGTGCGCCGTGCTTGCCGCGGTTCGCAGTGCCACTCTCGTCGGGGTCGACGGTCAACCCGTCACCGTCGAAGTCCACGTCTCATCCGGACTGCCGTCGTACTCGGTGGTCGGTCTTCCCGACACGGCGGTGCGCGAGTCGCGCGAGCGCGTCCGCGCCGCGATGTTGTCGTCGAACTTGCCGTGGCCGCAGACGCGCATCACGGTGAACCTGGCACCCGGGGCGGTCCGCAAGACCGGGGCCGGCTTGGAGCTCGCGGTGGCGCTCGGGCTGCTCGCCGCGAGCGACGAGCTCCCAGCTGGTTGTCTCGACGGTGTGGGTGTGCTCGGCGAGCTCGGGCTCGACGGATCGGTGCGTCCCGTACCCGGCACCCTCGCGTTGGTCGACGAGTTGGCGCGTGGCGGCATCGAGTCGGTGGTCGTGCCGATCGCGAACGCGGCCGAAGCTGCGCTCATCCGCGACGTGCATGTTCGGGCCGCGCGGTCCCTCGGTGAGTTGCGGGCCTGCATCAAGGGCGAACTGCCCTGGCCCGACTGGCACACGCCGAGTGCCGACGACCGCGACGATTCCGACGACGACGAACCGCTCGACCTGCGCGACGTGTGCGGCGTGTCCTTCGCGCGCCGCGCCCTCGAGGTCGCGGCGGCCGGCTCCCATCACCTGCTCTACGTGGGCCCGCCGGGTACGGGGAAGACGATGCTCGCGCGCAGACTCCCCACCATCCTCCCGGCGCTCGAACATCACGAAGCGCTCGACGTCACGCGGATCCACTCCGCGGCCGGTCACGCGATCGGCGGCCGCCTGCTCACGCGCCGACCGTTCCGTGCACCGCACCACACCGCGTCCACACCCGCCCTGGTCGGCGGCGGCAGCGGCCGGCCGCGGCCCGGCGAGGTCACGCTCGCGCATCGGGGCACGTTGTTCCTCGACGAGCTCGGCGAGTTCGCGCCGAGCGCACTCGACGCGCTGCGGCAACCGCTCGAGGAACGCGTCGTGCGGATCTCGCGCCAACCCACGTCGCTCACGTTCCCGGCGGCGTTCCAGCTGATCGCGTGCTCGAACCCGTGTCCGTGTGGCATCGGCCCGCCGAACTGCCGATGTACCGAGGCACAACGGTCGCGGTACCTGCGGCGCCTCAGTGCACCGTTCCTCGATCGGTTCGATCTGCGCGTGCGCGTCACGGCTCCCGAATCGAAGGACGGCCCGGGCGAGACCTCGTCGGCGGTGGCGGCGCGCGTCGCAGCGGCGGTCGACCGACAACGCGCCCGCTACGCCGACTGGACGTGGTCGTCGAACAGCTACGTGCCCGCCGGTGCCGTCGACCGGCTCCTGCCGTTGTCCGTCGACGCCTTCGACGCGTGGCGAGGGCTCATCGAGTCGCGCGAGTTCACCGGGCGAGGTGCCGCTCGCGTCCGTCGGGTCGCGCGCACGCTCGCCGACCTCGACGATGTCGTCGACATCTCCGCGGCCCACATCGCAACCGCGGCCGAGTTCCGAGGAGACGTGCCGTGAGCCCCGACGCGATCGCGCACACCGGTCCGCCTGCCTCGCCGCTCGACGCGGAGCAGATCGCTGCCGCCAGGCTCGCGTGCCTGCCCGACATGACGACGGCACGGCTGCGCGACTTGTTCGCGCGGTGGCACGGCGCGATCGGCGCGCTCAACGCGGTGCAGCAGGGGTTGGCGGCTGGCGTGTTGTGCGCGAATGCGCCCGCCGATCAGGTGGTGGCACGTGCACACCTCGGCCGCCGTTGGCAGGAGCTCGCCGGGCGGTCGCGGGTTCCGGATCTGCTCGTGGAGCGGCACACGCACGTGTTCGTGAAGGGGCGCACCGGCTATCCCATCCTCGACGATCTCCCCGGGATGCCCGAGGTCTTGCTCGGCGAAGGCGCGGGGTCGGCCAGCGCCGTGTTCGACCGGCCACGCGTCGCCATCGTCGGCACCCGCGCGGCAACGCCACATGGCCTCGCCGACGCACGAGAGATCGGTTCGGTGCTCGCCGATGCCGGCATCTGCGTGGTGAGCGGGCTGGCGATCGGCATCGACGCGGCGGCGCACGAGGGCGCGCTCGACGCAGGGGGTCCGGTGGTCGGCGTGGTCGGCACCGGCCTCGACGTGGTGTACCCGCGGCGGCACCGCGCACTGTTCGATCGCGTTCGTCGCAGCGGTGTGTTGCTGAGCGAGCTGGGGTACGGCGTGCAGCCGCGGCGCGAGTCGTTTCCCATTCGCAATCGGATCATCGCGGCGCTCGCCGACGTCGTCGTGGTCGTGGAAGCAACGTTGAAGGGCGGTGCGCGCATCACGGCGGAGCGTGCGGTGGAGTACGACCGACCGGTGCTCGCGATGCCGGGCGCACGCCGCAACCCGGCGGCCGCGGGCACGAATGCGTTGATCGCCGACGGCGCGCATCCGCTCCTCGAACCGTCCGACGTGTTGCTCGCGCTCGGGCTCACACCCGGCGAACGCGCGCACGACACTCGGCTGCCGCCCGACGGCAACGCGGCGGCGGTCCTGCACGCGTGTGGGGGCGAGGCCGCGACGATCGACCAGCTCGCAAGCCGCACCGGGCTCGGCCCTGATCACGTCGCTGTCGCGGTGCGCGAGCTCGAGCGCGCGGGGTGGTTGGAGCGGGCCCGCGGGCTGTGCTGGCCGAGCTGACCACAGCGCGATGTGCCGATGTGTCGTCGACCGGCGGTGCGACACTGGCCGGATGTGGCGTCGCTGGTCGCTCGCATCGCTGATCCTCGTG
>JBEVDP010000270.1:0-4808 GCA_040513235.1 Acidimicrobiia bacterium
GTGGAGAAGGCGACCAAGTCTCTTGTGTTTCGGCAGGTCAGTGGTGTCGGAGGGGGGACTTGAACCCCCACGTCCTTGCGGACACTAGGCCCTCAACCTAGCGCGTCTGCCAATTCCGCCACTCCGACGTGGACTTGTTGGGGCCTTCCGGCCGGTGGGACATAATAGCCAGCCGCGCGTGATTGCTCCCGACGTTCGCCGACCGGATAGTCCTACTGGCGTTTTCCGGCGGCGTAAGTCACGCTCGGGACATTGCGGGGGCGGGAGCGGGATGAACGAAGAGTCGGAACTCGATGTTCCTCGGTTGTTGTTGAGCTACATCGCCGACACGTCCGATCTCGTCGGGGTCATCGACGAGCAGGGCAACGTCATCTATTTGAACGACGCCGCGCGGGAGCGGTTGGGCGTGGGCGACGCCGACGACCTCAACAACAGCGACATCTTCCCGGCCGAAGCCTTCACCCTGTACTACGAGCACGTCCGACCTGTACTGCTGCGCGACAAGGTCTGGAGCGGGCCGCTGCCCGTCCGTGTGCAAGGCGGCGCGGCCCGGATGATGACGGTCACCGTCGTCGCCGGTGTCGGGCCCGGCGGCGAAATCGAATGGTTGGTCGCGCACGGACGCGAGCTGCTGGAGGAACTCGAAGTGAAGGGCGCGCGAACGATGACCACCACTTCGGTCGACCCGATGGCCCATGAGCTCGCGTACGCCGTCAGCCAAGGGCGCATCGCGCCGTACGTGCAAGCTGTCGTCGACGTCCGCAGCGGCGACGTGGTCGGTTACCAAGGTCTCGCCCGCTGGCGCCACCGTACGCGCGGGCTCCTCGAAGCCGCCGCCTTCATCGACCTTGTCGCCGACAATCCGACCGCGCCTGTCATCGACCTCGCGGTCATCCGTGACACCGCGGCCGTCGCCGCGCGCGGCGCACGAGGTGGCGAGCAACTGCGTGTGTACGCGCACCTTTCGCGCCGCCTGCTCGCTGACGAACAACTCGAGCGCTACCTCTCGGAGATCGTCGAAGATCTCGCGCTCGCCGACGGCCAGTTCTGCGCGTGTATCGCGCAACCACTGGTAACGCACCCCGCCCGTTCGCTGCCAGAGACACTCGCGTCGCTCCGGGCCCGCGGCATCCGGCTCGTCCTCACCGACGTCGGCTACGAACACGACGCGACCGACATCGTCCCGCACGGCTTCGCCGAACTTCGGCTCTCGCGCGAGATCGTCGTTGGCTGCGACGTCGATGCGGCCCGGGCCCTCGTCGTTCGTGAGACCGCTGCGTTCGCGCGCGGCCTCGGGCTGGCAGTGAGCGCGGTGGCCGTCGAAACGCCCGCCCAGCTCGACGTCGTCGCCGAAGCAGGCTGCGACCTGGCAATAGGGCGCTTGTTCGGGCGAGAGGTGCCCGCCCGCTGAGCGTTAGACGACTCGGATGGACTCCGCGAAGTGGCAGGCCACGGGGTGGCCGTCGCCGCGGTCCACCAGCGGCGGCTCTTCGGTGGCACAGATCGCTTCGGCTTTCCAGCACCGGGTGCGGAACCGGCAACCGGACGGCGGCGCGATCGGTGAGGGCGGGTCGCCCTGCAACACGATCCGCTTGCGCGCTCGTTCCCGCCGCGGATCGGGCAAGGGAATCGCCGACAGGAGCGCCTGCGTATACGGGTGCCCCGGCCGGTGGTAGATGTCGTGCGCGGTCCCTTCCTCCACAATTTTGCCGAGGTACATGACGGCCACGCGGTCGGAGATGTGGCGGACGACCGAGAGGTCGTGCGCGATGAACACGTACGCGAGCCCGAGTTCGTCTTGCAGGCGCTCGAGCAGGTTCACGACGCCCGCTTGGATCGACACGTCGAGCGCGGAGACTGGTTCGTCGAGCACGATCAACGACGGGTTCAGCGCGAGTGCCCGAGCGATTCCGGCGCGCTGGCGCTGACCACCCGAGAACTCGTGCGGAAAGCGGCTGGCATGTTCGGGCGAGAGGCCGACCAGTTGCAGCAACTCGGCGACGCGCGCGTTCGCGTCGGCGCGACTCATGTTGTGATGGACCCGCAACGGTTCCGCCAGCGCGCGCCCGATCGGCATGCGCGGGTTCAGTGATGCGTACGGATCCTGGAACACGATCTGGAAGCGCTCACGCATCTCGCGCAACTGCGTTTGCTTCAAGTTCGAGATCTCGCGCCCTTCGAACTCGACCGTTCCCGACGTGGGTCGGATCAAGTTCAACAGCAACCGGCCGGTTGTCGACTTCCCGCAGCCCGACTCGCCGACCAACCCGAGGGTCTCGCCCGGTGCCACGTGCATGCTCACGCCCGACACCGCGTGCACCTTCGCGACCGCCCGGCCGAACACGCCGGACGTGATCGGGAACTCCTTCACCAGATCGCGCGCCACCATGAGCGGCGGCGCGGTCGTGGCGACGGGTTCGGCGGCCGGCATCGTGTCCATCAGTCGTCGGCCCCACGCACCGCGGCCACACTGACCTCGGCGAGATCGGCTGCGAAGTGGCACCGCGACCGGTGCTCGGCTTCCCCGATCTGGAGAAACGCCGGCTCGTCGGCCGCGCACGGATCGGGCAGACGCGCGAACTCGCAGCGGGGATGGAACGCGCAGCCGGTCGGCACCCGGATGAGCGATGGCGGTGCGCCCTTGATCGGCACCAGTCGCTCGGTCCCGGTGTCGTCGATGCGGGGCAGCGAGGCAAGCAGTCCCAGCGTGTAGGGGTGACGGGTGTCGTAGAACACGTCGTCGGTCGTGCCCAGTTCCACCGCCCGGCCCGCGTACATCACCAGGATGCGGTCGGCGCCGCCCGCGACGACACCGAGGTCGTGGGTGATCAGAAGGATCGCGGAGTTGATGCGCTCCTTGATCTCCATCAGGACCTCGAGCACCTGCGCCTGCACCGTCACGTCGAGCGCGGTCGTCGGCTCGTCGGCGATGACGAGATCAGGCTCGCAGGCGATCGCCATCGCGATCATCGCCCGCTGCCGCATGCCACCCGAGAACTCGTGCGGGTAGCTGTCGACCCGGCGCTCCGCTTGGGGGATGCCGACGAGGTCGAGTAACTCGATCGCGCGGTTGCGGGCTTCCTTCTTCGACGCGCCGCGATGGATGCGCACCATCTCGCCGATCTGGCGCCCGATCTTGTGGACGGGATTCAGCGCGGTGAGCGGGTCCTGGAAGATGATTGCGATCTCGCCGCCCCGGATCTCGCGTAGTTCGCTTTCGCGCGCGGTGAGGAGATTGGTCGTCTTCCACATCGCTTCGCCGCCCGCGATGCGCGCGTTCGGGATCAGGCCGAGCATGCTCATGGCCGTCACCGACTTGCCCGAACCCGATTCGCCGACGATCGCGAACACTTCGCCGCGGTGGACGTCGAACGAGACGCCGTCGACCGCCTTGACCTCGCCGTCGGGAGTGTCGAAGCGGACCTGGAGGTCACGGACCGAGAGCAGGACTTCCTTCACGACCGCCCTTTGAGCTTCGGGTCGAGCGCGTCGCGCAAACCGTCGCCCATGAACACGAACGCGAGCACGGTCAAGAAGATCGCCATGCCCGGGAAGAAGATGATCCAGGGCGCATTGGAGATGTTGCGCTTGCCGTCGGCGACCATCAAACCCCAGGCCGGAGTCGGCGGCTGCACCCCGACGCCGAGGTAGGCCAGCGCGGCTTCGGCGAGGATCACCCCACCGATCGCGATCGTGCCGTACACGATGATGGGTTGGAGCGCGTTCGGCAAGATGTGCTTGAAGATGATGCGCGTGCGGTTATAACCGAGCGCGCGCGCAGCTTCCACATACTCCAATTGCTTGAGTGACATAAAGTTCGCGCGCACGATCCGCACGATCGCCAACCAGCCGGTGAGGCCGAGCACGAGGATGACGGAGTTGACGCTGCGGCCGAACAATGCCGCGATCGCAATCGCCAGAATGATGTAGGGAATCGCGAGCAGCGCGTCGGTCACCCGCATCACAATGGTGTCGGTCACGCCGGCGAAGTAGCCGGACAGTGCGCCGAGGACGACCCCGATGCTCAGTGAGATCGCGGTCGCGATGATGCCGATCTTGAGCGAGATCCGCGCGCCGTAGACGACGCGGCTGAACACGTCGCGGCCGATGTTGTCGGTGCCGAACCAGTGGTCGGTCGAAGGGCTGGCGCGGACCTCCACCGGCTTCGGGATCTCGGTCGGGCCGTAGGGCGCGACAATGGGGGCGAAGATCGCGACGAGCACGAGCAGCAGGAAGAAGACCAGGCCGAACATGGCGAGCTTGTTGCGCCGGAAGCGGCGCCACACGTCCTTGCGCAGCGGTTGCGGCGGCGCGACATCACCGATTCCGGCCTCGGTGCCGATCGGTGGCGCCGACGGCGTTTCGATCGCGGCTTCCGCGGGCTCGAGCAGACTCATTTATGCATCCCGATCCAGTCGTACACGTGGATCGAACCAGGCGTACGACAAGTCGACGAGCAGGTTGATGATCGCGAACGCGAGAACGACGACGAGTGTCAGTCCGAGGAGAACTGCCGCATCGCGGCGCGTCACCGCATCCGCGATCAGGGATCCGAGACCGGGCCACGAGAACACGGTCTCGGTGAGTACGGCAGAGCCGATCACGGTTCCGAAGTCGATACCGATCAGCGTGACGACCGGCAGCATCGCGTTGCGCAAACCGTGGCGCGTGATCACATCGCGCTCGCGCATGCCTTTGGCGCGCGCAGTGCGCATGTAGTCGGCGCCGAGCACTTCGAGCATCGAGCCACGCGTCATACGCGCGGCCAGCGCGGTCGAGACGCACGCGAGGGTGACCGCAGGCAGCAC
>JBEVDP010000271.1:0-2864 GCA_040513235.1 Acidimicrobiia bacterium
CGTCAGAAAGTCGAGGTCGGGGGGCCGCTAGGTTCGCCCGGTGCCTGACGACCACGCTGACATCGCTGCGCCGCCTGCGACGACGGTGCTCCTCGTACGCCACGGGCAGTCGACCTGGAACGCCGACGGGCGCTGGCAGGGACAGGCCGATCCGCCCTTGAGCGACCTCGGCATCCGGCAGGCCCTCGAAGCCGCAGCGCGCGTGACCAAGGTGCAGCCCGTCGACGCGGTGTGGGCCTCCGATCTCGAACGCGCTCGGATCACCGGGGCGACCATCGCGGAACACGCGGGGGTGGCGCTCACGCTCGATGCTCGTCTGCGGGAGCGTCACGCAGGGCCGTGGCAGGGGTTGCGTCGCGACGAGATCGAGGCGCAATGGCCCGACTACCTCTCCTCGGGTCGACGGCCCGAGGGATACGAGACCGATGCCAATGTGGTCGCCCGTGCGCTCGCCGCGCTCGACGACCTGGCGGCCGCGCACCCAGATGAGCAGGTCGTCGTGGTCACGCACGGCGGGGTGATCCGTCAGCTCGAGGTGCACTTCGGCGATCACGAGCGAGGTCTCATCCCGAATCTCTCGGGGCGGCGCCTGATCCGCGCCGGCGACTCCTGGGTGCTCGGCGACGCCGTGCTGCTCGTCGGCGAAGACACGATCAGCGTGCCCGGACAGATCTGAACCCAGCCCGCGGAGCCCGATCGAAGGTTGCGACGCAACGGGTAGACTGACCAGTTCCCAAAACCCGGAGCGCGCCCTTGCTCGACCGCGACGTGTCTGCATCCGCCCCTGAACGCACTGGTGATCCGGCCGACGACCGAGCCAGTGCTCCGGTCGACGTTCCCGTCGATGTGACGTCGGAGCTCGAGGCCGAGCAACGGCATCTCGACGCCGCCTACGCGCGCCTCGACGGGATGCGGCGGGCGGCCGAACAGGTCGCCGAGGGGTACTCCGACGTGCAGCGCGGCGGCACCCATCAGGCGCGCCTCGAGCGGGAAGCCGCCGAGGCGTACACCCGGCGGCGCCTGGCGAGTTTGGAGATCGGCGACACGCCGCTGTGCTTCGGGCGCCTCGATCTCGCGGCCCGGGTCGACGCCGACGGGCGTGAGCTCCCCGCCGACGGCCCCTTCTACGTCGGGCGCATCTCGGTGGCCGACGAAGACCTCACCCCCCTCGTGATCGACTGGCGCGCGCCAGTGGCCGAGCCCTTCTACCGGGCCACGGCGGTGGAGCCGATGGGGGTGGCGCGCCGCCGTCACTTCCAGACGCACGGTCGCACCATCACCGGCCTCGACGACGAGGTGTTCGACCAGGAGACCGCCGCGGCCGAAGGGCTCGCCGTGGTCGGGGAAGGCGCGCTGCTCGCGGCACTCGGCCGCGAACGCACTGGGCGCATGCACGACATCGTCGCCACCATCCAGGCCGAACAAGACGAAGCGATCCGCTCACCGCTGCCCGGACCGCTCGTGGTCGCGGGTGGCCCCGGCACCGGGAAGACCGCCGTCGCCCTCCACCGCGCCGCGTACCTCCTCTACACGTTCCGCAAGCGCCTCGCGTCGCAAGGCGTGCTCCTCGTCGGACCGAGCCCGATCTTCCTGCGCTACATCGACGAAGTGCTCCCGTCGCTCGGCGAAGACGAGGTGATGCTCGCGGTGCCGTCGTCGTTGAAGCCGCGCTTCACCGTGCGCGGCGTCGACACACGACCTGCCGCGGTGCTGAAGGGCGATCGCCGCATGGCGCAGGTGATCGCGAACGCGATTCGCGATCGGGAACGTCCGATGCCGCGTGACGTGACGTTCGTGCTCGACGGTCACCGCGTGCACCTGCGCCGGCGCGACGCGCGCCGCATCGTCGAGCGCACCCGCGCGCGGCGCGGATCGCACAACGAGCGCCGTCCGTATCTCACCACGTTGGTCTACGACCATTTCCGTCGCGAGTACCAGCGCGCGCTCGTCGCCGAGTACCGCCGCGATCGTCAACGACTCGACGCCGGTGTATCGCAGCTTCCCATGCGCGAACGTCAAGATGGCGAAGACACTGCGGTGGCGGCGCTGCTGGCGAAGGGCGAACGCGCGCCGGTGGAATGGGAGCAGGAGCTCACGGTTCGCCTGCGGCGCACTCCCGAGGTGCGCGCGGTGCTCGACCGTATGTGGCCGGTGCTCAGCGGTGCGGAGCTGGTGAACGACCTGTTCGGCTTCGACGCGCTGATCCGCTCCGCGTCGCGTGACGTGCTGAACGCCGACGAGCAGCGGCTGCTGTCACGCACGCGTGATCCCGACGTGAGCAAGGTGACGTGGACGGAAGCCGACCTCCCGTTGATCGACGAGGCCGACTCCATCCTGGGGCCGCCCGGTGCCGCGCGTCCGCGCGCCCGACGTCGCCGCAATCGGGATCAGGCGCTCGAGGAAGCACAACGCACCGTGTCCGAACTGGGGGTCGGTGGCGCAGTGAGCGCGGCACAGGTGCTCGACCGCTACGGCAGTGACGCAGTGGCTCCGCCCGAAGACGACGAACCCCGCACGTTCGGTCACGTGATCGTCGACGAAGCCCAAGACCTCACCGCGATGCAGTGGCGCATGCTCGCCCGTCGCTGTCCGTCGGGGTCGATGACGATCGTGGGCGACTTCGGCCAGGCAAGCCGGCCTGGGGTGTTGTCGGGGTGGGACGAGGTGCTGCGTGAGCTGCCGGACCGTGCCGCGCCGCGGCGCGTGAACCTGTCGGTCAACTACCGCACGCCCGCGGAGATCATGGAGTTCGCGAACCGCTTGTTGCCGGTCGCGGCGCCCGGTGTGGAACCGGCCCGGCCGGTGCGCAGCACGGGCGCGCACCCGAAGGTGCAGACGGTCGCGCCCGACGAGCTCGTCGCCAC
>JBEVDP010000272.1:0-2548 GCA_040513235.1 Acidimicrobiia bacterium
CGAGGTGTCGGGCCTGCAGTTCAAGGAGTCCGAGGTGTGGGGCGAAACCCGCTTCATCGCCAACGCGCCCGACGGCTCCTCGGTCTCAGTCGAAGTCATCGGGCGCGACGCGAGGGACGCGCAGCTGTTTGCCAAGCTGTGGCGCTCGATTTGGTACAAGGATTCGGGCGCGGCCCTTTCCCTGAGCCGCACGCAGCAGCTCGAGCACCGCGCGTATCTCTTGTTGCTCGCCGAAAGGGCCGGGGTGCCCGTGAGCGAGGTCGTGACGGCCGGCACCGGTGGTCCGCGCGACACCGCGCTCCTGGTGCTCAATGAGCCGGCCGGTGTCCCGCTGACGCGGGTGGAGCCGTCCGCGATTACGAACGCTGTGCTCGACGACGCCTGGCGCAACCTGCTCACGCTGCACGAGATCCACATCGCGCACGGCTCGATGCGCGCCGAGAGCGTCCTCCTGCGAGCAGACCGCACGACCGCGTTCGTCGACTTCGGGTACGCGTCCGCGGACGCACCGCCCGAACGGTGCCAGCTCGACTCGGTCGGCCTGCTCGTCACGACGGCCGCGCTCATCGGTGATGCGCGGGCGTTGGCTGCGGCGCAGCGCGCCCTCGGGAACGATGGGCTCGCGGACCTGCTGCCGATGCTGGAGCCAACCGCGCTCTCACCGGCGGCGCGTCGCGACCTGCTCGACCGGAAGGCTCTCCTCGGCTACCTGCGCGACCGCGGTTCGGAGCTCACCGGCGTCGAGATCGAGCAACCGACCGAACTCCGGCGCGTCTCACCGACCACCATCCTCTTGGCCGCGGGCACGATCCTCGGCGTCTACCTGCTCATCGGCGAGCTGGCCGGGATCGACTGGGCGACCACCTTCAAGGGCGCGGAGTGGGACTGGGTTGTCGTCGCCGCGTTGCTTTCGCCGCTCCCCCAGTTCACCGGTGCGATCGCGATGATGGGCGCAGTGGCGAAGACGCTGCCCTACCGACCCGTCGTGATGGAGCAGTTCGCCAACAACTTCACCGGGCTCGTCGGTGGCACCGTCGCAACGACGGCACTCGTCATCCGGTTCTTCCAGAAGCAAGGGCTCAAAGCCGCGGTAGCGATCAGCTCCGGCGTGCTGACGTCGTTGAGCGCGGTGATCGTGCAGACGATCCTCGTCATCATCGGCCTGTTCGCAACGCTGAGCGACTTCGACCTGTCGACAACGGGCGGCGACCACCACATCGCGGGGCTTGCGATCGCGATCGTCATCGTCGGCGGGATCTTGCTCGGGCTGGCGTTGTTCGTACCGCGGCTGCGAAAGCGGCTGGCGCGCATGCTCGGCCCGCAGATGAACGCGGCGCGCACGAACCTCTCCGAGATCCTGCGGACACCGCGCAAGGCCGCCATGCTCTTCGGCGGGAACCTCGGTTCCCAGTTGCTCTACGCAATGGTGATCGGCGCGGCGCTGCATGCCTACGGCTACTCCCTGCCGTTGCTGCAGATCATCGTGATCAACTCGCTCGCGTCGGTGCTGGGTGGCATGGCCCCGGTTCCCGGCGGCATGGGCGTGATCGAAGCCGGACTCATCGGCGGGCTCACCGCAGCGGGCATCCCGCAGACCGAGGCTGTCGCGACGACGTTCACGGCCCGCCTGTTCACGGCGTACCTGCCGCCGATCTGGGGATGGTTCGCACTGAAGTGGCTCCGCCAGAACGAGTACGTGTAGTTCACCCGAATCGGGTGATGAACGCCGGCGGGGGTGGCCGTACGCTGGACGCCATGGGACGAACTCGCAGGATTTCGGTGGCAACTCTCGTCATTGCTCTGGCCTTCACTGCGGCCGCGTGCGGCGGGGACGACGACGACGAGTCGGCGCCGACCTTGTGTGACGACGTCGAGGCGCTGCAAACCTCCGTCACCGACTTGAAGAACGTCGATGTCGTGGCGAACGGGACCTCCGCGCTCGAGAACGCGGTCTCGGACGTGACGACGAACGTGCAGACGGTCGTCGACGCGGCCCAAGACGAGTTCGGCGACGAAGTCGACGCACTCCAGGAGTCGATGCAGACGCTCGGCACCGCGATCACGAACGTCGTCGCCAACGGTGTCGATCCAGTCAGCGAAGCCGTCACCGGGGTTGAAACCGCGGCAACGAACCTCAAGGATGCCGTCGACAGCGAGCAGTGCGACTGAGCTAAGCGCGCCCGATGGTTTCCGCGGCGGCTCGGGCGGCCGCCGTAGCGGCCGCCGTCGAGTCGCGTGCGAGACGCAGGAGCTTGGGAACGTCCGCCGGGTGCCGCACCATGTAGCGCAGGCCCGCACCGATCTTGGGATTGCCGTCGGCATCGGCCAGGTCGATTACGGCGCCCGGCGTCACACCGACAAGATCGCTGATCACACGCACGGCCGACCAGGCGCACCCGCGTGCTTCGCAGACGGCTGCGATCGCGGCGGTCTCCATGTCGACCGCGATGAAGCCCTCCGCCACGAGCCGTGCGTGCTCGTCCGGGCCCATGTCGAAGTCGTCGTGGGTGACAAGCTTGCCGGCGGGTTGCACGCCCGGCAGCGATTG
>JBEVDP010000273.1:0-2868 GCA_040513235.1 Acidimicrobiia bacterium
ATCCCGGTGCGAAAGCCGCCGGGCTCGACCAAGATGACACGGATGCCGTCGCGGGCGACTTCCATCCGAAGCGCGTCCGACAGACCCTCGAGCGCGTGCTTCGCGCCCTGATACCACCCCGTGAGGGGCGTCGACGTACGGCCGTAAATGGATGAGACGTTGACAATGCGCCCGCCATTGCGGTCGCGCATGTGAGGGATCGCGAGCCGGGCGAGTCGCATCGGCGCGAGCACCATCGTCTCGAACGCGGCACGTGCCTCGGCGTCGGTCACATCCTCGATGGAACCCGTGATCGAGTAGCCCGCGTTGTTGACGAGCGCGTACGGCTTGTAATCCTCGATTACACGCGCACAGCCTTCGGCATCGGTGACGTCGAGCAACACCGTCTCGACTTCCAAGTCCAACTCGCGCGCGGCGTCGTCGACCACTCTTCCCTTGGCTTCCGAGCGGACGGTGCCGACCGAACGAAAGCCTCGACGCGCGAGCTCGAGAACCGTTGCGAGCCCGATTCCGGAATTCGCGCCGGTGGTAATCGCGGTTCGGGCCCCCTTCATGCCGGGGCCGACTTGTGGCCCCGAACGCGCGTCTCGCGCGGCCGGTTCCCGATCTGCACGGCGCAGTCCAGCGCCATCGAGCCCTCCGATCGCATCGGTGCCCCTTGGTAGAACTGTATCGACAGACACGCACTCGCTGGAACCTGCGCGACGCCGACTGCCGCTGCAAAGATGCGTCGATCCGCCTTGGCCAAGGAGATGGATGTGACACCGGCGCGCGCCGGGCGCTTTGACGACACCTTGGCGCTCGATCGCCGTTTCGAGGCATTGATCTTCAACTGGAATGGCACCGCGGTCCCCGACCGCGACAGCGACGCGCGCGAGGTGCGCTCGCTCATCGAGGCACTGTGCACATTCGGGATGCACATCGCCGTCGTCGCCGGGACAAACGTCGACAACGTTGACGCTCAGCTACGAGCGCGCCCGACCGGACCCGGCCGACTGTTCTTCGCGGTGAATCACGGGTCGGAGGTCTTCGCCGTCGACGGCCAGGGTCCACAACTGGTACATCGACGCGAAGCAACGAACGCCGAAGACGTTGCGCTCGACCGCGCCGCCGCCCTGACGATCGAGCAGCTCGCGGCGCGCGGATTGACCGCCGAGGTCGTGTCGCAGCGACTGAATCGCCGCAAGATCGATCTCATCCCGCTGGCCGAGTGGGCCGATCCGCCCAGGACCCAAATCGACCAGCTGCTCGCGGCCGTGGAGGCGCGAGTCGGAGCCGCGAACCTTGCCGGGCTTCCGGAAGTCGTGGAGCTCGCCCAGCGGGCCGCGCACGCGGCCGGTCTCGGGGATCCACGGGTGACGAGCGACGTCAAGCACATCGAGATCGGCCTGACCGACAAGTCCGACGCTGCGCGGCATATGTACGCGGAGCTGTGGCGGAATGGCATCGGCCCGAGCCTTGTGCTGCTCGCCGGAGATGAGCTCGGGCCGCTCCGCGGTTTGGCGGGAAGCGACTCGCTGCTGCTCGTGCCCGAACTCACGGGTGCCGTGACCGTCTCAGTCGGTGTCGAACCGAACGGCGTTCCGCCGCGTGTCATCAATCTCGGCGGCGGGGCCGCGCGGTTTCGCGAGCTGCTCGCCGACCAATTGCGTCGGCGCGAGCAGCGCGACGTACCCGACCTCGACGTGACGCCCGGATGGAACCTGTCGTTTCGTGGTATCACGCATGAGCGCGAACGAACGGTCGAAGCGTTGCTCACGCTGGCCGATGGCACCATCGGCACGTCGGGCGCACCATTGTTCGCTTATGCGTCCGGCGCGCCGATGGTCGTGGCCAGCGGCGTTTATCGCGGCGCGAGTTCCGACGCGGACCTGCTGGAGCTCCCCTGCTGGGAACGGCTGCACATCGAGGGGCCCGCCGACGCGCACCTCGTGCGCGTCCTCGACCTCCGCACCGGCATGCTCGCCGAGCGAACACACGACGGCCGCGGGTTACGCAGCGTCCGCTTCTCGTCGCTAGCCCGTCCCGGCACCGCCGTGCTGCGAGTCACGGGTGGACCGGTTGGGATTCGGGCGGATCCGCCGCTGCTTGCGCCCGCCGATGACATCGTCACCATCGAGCACACCGAGGGCGGCCGGTACGGCGGAGAGGCCGAGTGGACTGTCATACGCGCCGACGGCGGCGCGGTGACTGTGGCCGCGGTCCAGGAGGTCGACGAGGACGGCCACCTCGACCGTGTCGCGATCTACCACCCGGTCGAGGACGCGGCATCGTCGCACGACGCGCTGACGCACCTCGCCGACGCGCGACGCGACGGGTTCGACACACTCTTGACCGAACACCGCAGGGCCTGGGCCGCCCGCTGGGACGCCGCCGATATCCAGCTCGACGGCGATGATCACTTGCAGCTTGCGGTCCGCGTCGCCCTGTATCACCTGATGGGATCGGTCACCGACCGCGGCGAAGCGGCGGTCGGCGCGCGCGGACTTTCCGGACACGCGTACCGTGGCCACGTGTTCTGGGATGCTGACGTATTCGTGCTGCCGTTCCTTGCGGCAACGCACCCGGCCGCGGCGCGTGCCATGTTGGAGTACCGGGTGCGGCGGCTTCCAGTCGCGCTCGCCGCGGCGCGTGCGGAGGGCCGGCGCGGGGCGCGATTCCCGTGGGAGTCGGCACACTCAGGCGAAGATGTCACGCCGCGGTCGGTGCGGGACCAGACAGGCGCGCTGGTGCCGATCCGTACTGGCGACGCCGAGGTACACATCGTGGCGGACGTCGCGTGGGCCGCATGCTGCTACGCCGACTGGTCGGGTGACGCGGGGTTCGCGGCGGGTGCGGGGCATCGCATCCTCGTCGAGACCGCGCGCT
>JBEVDP010000274.1:0-3866 GCA_040513235.1 Acidimicrobiia bacterium
TCGCGGCGGCAGCGGGCCTCGTGTACGACTACGACAAGCTGCCGCACATCAACTCGATCAAGGCGCATCAGCTGGTGCACTACGCGAAGGCCAGGGGCATGCAGGTCGTCGCCCTCAACCGCGTGCTCAAGGGCTACTTCCAAGAGGGCCGGCACCCCGGCCATATCGAGGATCTTGCCGACTTGGGCGCCGACCTCGGCTTCGACCGCGACGACGTCATCCGGTCGCTGGAAGCCGACGAGTACCTCGACGCGGTGCGCGCCGATCTGCATCGAGCGGAGGATCTCGGCATCCATGGCGTGCCGTACTTCGTGATCAACGACAAATACGCGGTGTCCGGCGCCCACGAGGCGTCGTCATTCCTGAACATGTTGCAGCAAGTCGCTGCCGAGAATGCGGAGGTTGGAAAGTGACCGGAATCGAATTACAAGAAGCCAGCGCTGAGCCGGTAGAAAGCGACGCGCCTCTCACAACGTTTCTGCCGCTGCTCGGCGGCGCCGTAATGATGTGCGACGGGGAGAGCTGCTCGTTCTAGACGTGTCGGCGGTCGCGGGCCGAAGGGATTCAGACCGCGACCGCCAAGAGCGTCGATGCCGCGCTAGACCCCGCCGACGTCGAGCCGACGCGTCAGCTCGACGAATGACGAATCGACGGCCGCATCGCTCAGCTGGGCAAGGCGCGCGAGCGCGTCGGCGCTCTGCGACCCGGGCGGCGCAGTGAGCAGCGTGAGTTCGAGGCCGGGGGCGCCGCGCACGTCGAACCGCTGGTGCGCGAGACGGAGCAGGCCAACGGTCGGGTGCTCGATCACGCGCGAGGTCGCGGGAGCGCCGGTGATGTTGTCGTCATTCCACAGTGCGCGGAACGGTGCGCTGTTCTCGATGAGCTTCTCGACCAACGCGACCACCTCGGGGTGTGGCGGCGCGTAGCTCATGGCCAGGCGCAACGTGCACACTTCGGCCATCGCGGCGTTGTCCCAATCGACATAGAACTGGCGAGCACCTGCATCGAGGAACAGGGCGCCGACGAGCGTCTCGTGCTCGCTCATCGGCGCGAACAGCGCCGTGGCCGTCGCATTGGCAGCGAGGACACGCGATGCGGCGTTGGTCACGAACGCGGCGGCGTGGGGAAACGCGTCGAGGGTCTGCTGCAGCTCTTCGCTGACGTCGGTATCCGAGCTCAGCGTCGACGGCGACAGGCGCGCGAGTCGGAAGAGATAGTCGCGCCCGTCTGGGCCGAGGCGCAATGCCGCGCTAATCGCCTCGGCTACCTGGGCGGACGGGGTGCGCTCCCGCCCCTGTTCCATACGCGCGTAATAATCAGCGCTCACTCCCGCGAGCACCGCGACCTCCTCGCGGCGGAGACCACGCACGCGTCGGCTTCCGTTTGCGGCTAGTCCGACATCTTCCGGGGTTAGCTGCGCGCGCTGAGCGCGCAGGAAGTCGCCCATGCGGTTGGCGGAACTGTTGATGTCCATGCCCTCAGGCTACGTCCGGTCACACGCTCGTGGTCGGCTCGAGGGTGGGTGCACTGCACCCTCTCCCGCGGTCGACCCGGCCCTTCTTGGGCCGTAGCGACGGACGCACGCTTGATCTTGCGACACCACAACGGTGCGCTCCGGCTCCGAAGCGGCGCCGAATGGTCTCCCGAATTGGAGCAACACATGTCAGACACCAACAGAGCCACCGCTCTCACGTTCTTCGAACACCTCTACGCGGGAAACCTCGACGCAGCGCTCGACCTGATGTCCCACGACGGGGTGTACAAGGTCTTCGGTGAGCCCGCGCACTTCCCGCTCGCCGGCTCGTTCGACAAAGACCACATCGTCGACCTCCTGGGCGTCATCGCACCGACCGTGCCGACCGGCGCGAATCCGACGATCACGTCGACGGTCGCCGAGGGAGACGTCGTTGCCGTCATCGGCCACGTCGAAGCCCTCGCCGTGACCGGACTCCAATACGCGAACAACTTCGTGTTCCTCGTCACTTTGCGCGACGGCCTCATCACCAAGGTCGACGAGTACATCGACACGCTTCACGCCAACCAGGTTCTGTTCGGCCGCTGAAGCCCCCACGCTCAACCTCGAATATCCGAATCATCCAATAAGTAAGGAAAGACAATGTCAGACAACATCACAACCATCACGCCCGCGGACGAAGCAGAGATCAAGCTGATCATCCGCCGGTACTCGGAGCACCTCGACGGTCGCGAATTCGCCAAGCTCGCCGACGCCTACACCGAGACGGGGTCGCTGGTGAATTCTTTCGAGGAGTACATTCCCGGCGGAGACGCCTTCACCGGAACCCTTGCCAGCGGCGCAGACGCTGTCGCGACCGCGGTCGGCAACCTCATGGGCCCGCTCGACGCGACCCAGCATCTCTTGGGCGCGATCATCATCGACGCCACGGAGGAGGGCGCGCGTACGCAGACGCAGGTTCTCGCGCAGCACCACCGCGCGGGTGGCTTTTACGATGTCGGCGGCACGTACATCGACAGCTTCGTGCGCACGGACAAGGGGTGGCGCATCGAGGTGCGCGAGCTTCACACGCTGTGGTCCAAGGGCGAGCCGAGTGTCGTCACGGGCGACTGACCGAAGTGTCGCGGCGGCGGCGTGGCAACACGATCCACGCCGCCGCTGAGTCGCCCTTCAGCGGGGAAGGATTCTGAGCGTCGCGGCCACCGCCCCGGCCGCGACCATCGGATCGACGTTGCTGCTGCCGAACCGGTCGTACTTCGCGTGGTACTCGGCGGTCACCGTTGCGTCGACCGACGAATCCGCCTCCTCGAAGACGACGTCACGCGTGATGCCGTCGGCGGCGATCGAGCCGGCATAACGGATCTGCGCGCGGCGGAACCACGGATTCGCCCGTCCGTAGCCAGAGCGAACGAAGAGGTCGTCGCCCACCCGGACCACCCAGATGGTGACGGGCGGCCGCAGAGTGTCGTCGGCGCGCAACGATGAGAGGTGGAGTTCCTGCGCGTCCCCGATGGTTGTCAGGTCGTCGCTCGTCCAGTTGGTCACGGTCTCGGTCCTTTCATCAGTCAGGCCGCTATGGGGTCGAAGTCGCCGCTGCCGGTGACCCATGACTCCCAGCCGGGGCGGATCAGCGTCGGCACGGCTTCGAAACGCACGCCGTAGAGCGCGTCCGGGTCGAAATACGCGCCGAGGTTCGTGTCACCGTTGCGCATCACGGCCTCGGTGCCGACCCCGGGTCCGGCGAGGTGGGCGATGAACGCCGGAGCGTCGGCGATCCAGCCGCCGATGTGGTGCACGCCGAAACCGTTCTGGGCTCCGTACACCCCGTCGCCGGCGGCCTCGATGAGCTCCAGGTGCGGTGTCTGGATCGAGTAGGTGACGTGCACTTCCCACTCGTGGCTGATCCCGTTCTCGTCGAGCTGCGGGATCGTCGAGCGGCTCGGCTCGGCGAAGTCGAGACCGAGCACGTCGTGGAACCGTGCGATGGCCTCGTCGAGGTCGGGCACGAGAATGCCGACGTGGAAATACGGTGCTTCGGTCATGGGGGTCTCCGTCAGTTGGTCGATGTTCCGTCGAAACGGACTTGGTCCAAGTCTTCGTTCGGATGACACGGGTATGGGTGTCGCGGGAATCCGGGGTCTGCCGGAACCACCCACGACACCTGCATAGTATTTTCCAACTCAGGGGTCTAGACTGCGAAACATGACCTTTATCGAAGATTTCAACCCCACGCACCTGAAGCTGACCGTCGAGTCGCCCACCTTCTGGCGCGTCACGTTCAACAACCCGCCCATCAACGTCGTCAGCACCGAGATGATGCGCGACATCAAAGAGCTGCTCACCGAACTGGAGCACAACGACACGGTCAACGTCGTCGTGTTCGACAGCGCCG
>JBEVDP010000275.1:0-16164 GCA_040513235.1 Acidimicrobiia bacterium
CGAGGTTGGTGAGGATGGCCGCGAGGTCGCCCGCGCGCTCGAGCGCGGGGCCGCTCGTGGGCTGGAAGCGCGCGCCCATCTCGTAGGCGATGATGCCGGCGAGGCTGGTCTTGCCGAGCCCGGGCGGTCCCGCAAGCAAGACGTGGTCGACAGACTGCCCCCGCTGCTTGGCTGCGCCCAACATGATGTCGAGGTGCTCGCGTAAGCGCGGCTGACCGACGAACTCGTCGAGCCGCCGCGGCCGCAGCGTCGCCTCTTCCGCGGCCTCGACCGGATCCGCGCTCGGCGCGAGCAGTTCGTCCCTCACGAGCTACGCCTCACCGCGCACCAGCCAGGACGCGCAGTGCGTCGCGCAGCAGTGACTCGACGTCGCCGTCGTCGGTGAGGCGGCCGAGCACGTCGCGCACTTCCTCGCCGGAGTAGCCGAGACCGGTCAGGGCATCGCGCACTTCGGCGCGTGCACCGGACGGCGCGCCGGGAACTGCACCTAGGTCGAGGTCGGGCACGTCGAGCCGCGACTTCAATTCGACCAGCAACCGCTGCGCGGTGCGCTTGCCGACGCCCGGAACGAGGACGAGCGCGTCGAGGTCGTCGGCGGCGAGCGCGCGCCGCAACGCGGGCGGTTGGTGCACCGAGAGGATCGCGAGCGCGAGTTTCGGGCCCACGCCAGTCGCACCAATGAGCGCCTCGAACGTGTCGCGCTCATCTCGCGTCGGAAAGCCAAAGAGCACCATGGCGTCCTCGCGCACATGCAAGTGCGTGAAGAGGAAGGTGTTCGCGCCGGGGTGGAGGTCGGGGATCGCGCGTATCGGCGCGAGCAACCGGTAGCCGACGCCACCGACCTCGACGAGCACTTCTCCGCTCGCGGCCCGCTCGATCACGGTCCCGCGCACCGATCCGATCACCGTGTCACCTCGCTCACGATCGTATTGAGCGGTACCCGCCAGAGGTGGCAGCACGCGAGCGCCAGCGCGTCGGCAGCATCGGCGGGCTTCGGCACTTCAGCCAGCCCCAGCAGCCGGGCGACCATCACTTGCACCGCGGCCTTGTCGGCCCGCCCGTCGCCGGTGACAGCGAGCTTCACCTCGTTGGGGCTGTACTGCGCGACCGGCACCCCCGCGTTGGCCGCGGCGACGAGCGCGAGCCCACTGGCCTGGCCGACGGAGATCGCGGTCCGAGCGTTCGCCTGGAACAGGACCCGCTCGACCGCGAGCGCCGAAGGCCGAAACTCCGCGACCAGCCCGGCGAGCTCAGCCGCCAGCGTGGCGAGGCGCTCCGGCAACGGCTCCCCCGGACTGGTCCGCAAGACCCCGACCGCGACCGCCCGCGCTTTGCCGCGCTCGCGCACAACCGCCCCGTAGCCACAGCACGAAACACCAGGGTCGATGCCGAGCACCGGGCCGGAGGGATCGAACACAGGTTCGATCCTAGACAGGAGGGCCGTCAGGAGTGCGGACCCGTTGCTCAGTCGCGACTTCCCCGCCGGAGCAGGCGCCAGAGCACGAACAGCACCACGACGCCGACGATCACGGGGACGACGCGCTTGGCCGTGGGCGCGCCGGCGACTTCGAGGAGGTCGACGGGTTCGGCGGGCGCGGACTCGATCCGGCGGGGGCCTTCGTCGACTTCGCGGGTGGGCCCCTCGGCGGAAGCGCTCTCGGCTGCGGATGCGCTCGATCCCGAGAGAACGTCGCGCTCGAGGTTCTCGACGAACTGCTTCATCAACTTCGACGACACGTCGGCGAGGACCCCCCGCCCGAACTGGGCGACCTTGCCGGTGATCGAGAGGTCGGTCGCGACGTCGACGAGCGTGCCGCCGTTGTCCTCGGCCATCGCCACGACGATCGTCGCCTTGGCGTTGCCTTGGCCCCGGGTGTCACGCCCGGATGCATCGATGAGGATGCGGCGGTTCGCTTCGTCGACCTCGGCCAGCTTCGCCGTGCCCTTGTACTGCGCGCTGATCGGGCCGACCTTCACCTTCACGACGCCGCGAAACTCGTCGCCCTCGACTTCTTGTAGTTCCGCGCCGGGAAGCAACGGGGCGATGCGCTCGATATCGAGCAGCACCTTCCACGTGTCCTCGATCGGCGTGCTTACTCGGAAGCTGTCCTTGATCTCCATGACGACTCCAGGGCGGCGAGATCGGCGGGGGTGTCGACGTCGGTTGGATCACCGGTGTCATCGCACCGTACCTCGGTCGCTCCGTATTTCCGCAGGAGGACCCGCGCGCCTTCGTCACCAGCGAGTTCGAGCGCTTCCGGCCAGTGCTCGCGGGCGATGCGCACCGGGTTGCCGCGCCGCCCGCCGTACGTCGCGACCGCCAGCGGCGCATCCGCCGCCGCGACCCGCCGGTAGGCCTCGGCCCCGACCAACGGCTGATCGGCGAGACCGACGACCACCGCCTCGACTTCCGCGCGCGGCGTCAGCGCGTGTAGCAACGCGACGAGGCTCGACGCGATTCCCGCCTCGGGTTCGGGGTTCCGCACCACCTCGGCATCGGCGACCGCGGCCACCCGGTCGTCGGACACGACCACGATCACCGGCCCGACGCCACTTCCCCGCGCCGCGTCGAGCGCGTGCGCCACCAACGGACGCCCGCCGAGCTGCGCGAGCTGCTTGGGTTCGTCGCTACCGAAGCGCACCCCGCGCCCGGCCGCGAGGAGTCCGACATCGATCACGGGTGCGCTTCGTTTGGTATCAGACGGCTTCCAACGCGCGTCGGGTCAGCACGCGCGCGAGGTGCTCGCGGTACTCGGGCGACGCGTTGAGGTCGCTCGTCGGTTCGGTGCCTTCCGCCGCGTGCGCGGCCGCGTCGGCGATCGACGCGCCGGACGCGAGCGCTTGCTCGACCGCACTGGCGCGAATCGGCACGGTACCCATGTTCACAAGTGCGACGTGCGTGCCGCCGTTCACGCGGGCCGCAACCGCGCCCACAATCGCCCAGTCTTGTGCCCGCCGGTTGAACTTCTCGTACGCGAAGCCGGTCGCGCCGGTCTTGGGCACGCGGATCTCGACGAGCAGCTCGTCGGGCGCCAGCGCCGTTTCGAGGAAACCGACGAAGAAGTCGGCGGCGCCGACTGTGCGCGTTCCACCCGGTCCCTGCACCACGAACTCGGCGTCGAGCGCGAGCAACGCCGCGGGCAGGTCGGAAGCGGGATCGCCGTGAGCGGCAGAGCCGCCGAGCGTGCCCCGGTGCCGCACCTGGTTGTCGCCGACCTGCGCGGCCACTGCGCGCAGCACGCCGCACTCCTTCGCGAGCACGTCGCTCGTCTCCACATCGCGGTGCCGAGTGAGGGCGCCGATCGCGATCTTGTCGCCGTCTTCTCGCACGTACGACAGATCGCGCACGCGGCCGAGATCGACGAGCACCGTCGGTGTCGCCAACCGGAGCTTCATCAGCGGGATGAGAGACATGCCGCCGGCGAGGAACTTGGCGTCTTCGCCGTGCTGTCCGATGAGCGAGATCGCTTCCTCGGCCGACCCGGCCCGCACGTAGTCGAATGCCGCGGGGATCATTGCTTCGCCTCCTGAATTGCTGTCCACACCCGTTGGGGCGTGGCCGGCATGTCGATGTCTTTGATGCCGAGATGGCCGAGCGCGTCGATGATCGCATTCACGACGGCGGGCGTCGACGCGATCGTGCCCGCTTCGCCGATGCCCTTGACGCCGAGGATGTTCGTCGGGCTCGGAGTGACCGTCTGTTCGAGTGTGTAGCTCGGCAACTCCGCCGCCGACGGGACCAGGTAGTCGAGGAGCGACCCGGTCACGAGCGTGCCGTCGTCGTCGTAGACGGCCTCTTCCCATAGCGCTTGCGCGATGCCCTGCGCGACGCCGCCGTGGATCTGGCCTTCGACAAGGAGTGGGTTCACCTGGTTGCCGCAGTCGTCGACCGCCACGTACTTGCGCAGATCGACATGACCGGTCTGATCGTCGATCTCGACGACCGCGATGTGCGTGCCGAACGGGAACGTGAAGTTGGGCGGGTCCCACGTGACCTGCGCTTCGAGGTTCGGCTCCACGCCGTCGGGCAGATCGTGTGCGGTGAACGCTTCGAAGGCGATGGCGCCCAGTGCCATCGTCTTGCTCGGTGTGCCTTTCACGGCGAACTCGCCGTTCACGAACTCGAGGTCGTCGGGCGCGGCTTCCATCTGATGCGCGGCGACGAGGCGGGCTTTGTCGATCACCTTGTCGCAGGCGAGCGCGATCGCTGTGGCTCCGACCGACGTTGAGCGCGACCCATAGCTGTCCATGCCAAGCGGTGCGATCGCAGTGTCGGAGTGCAGGACGTCGACGTCTTCCCACGGGACGCCGAGGCGATCGGCCACCACCATCGCCCACGAGGTCTCGTGGCCCTGCCCGTGCGGTGAGGTGCCGGTGATCGCCTGCACCTTGCCGGTGGGCAGCACGCGGATCGTCGCCGATTCCCAGCCTCCCGCTGCGTAGCGCAACGAGGCGAGCACCCGGCTCGGCGCCAGGCCGCACATCTCGACGTACGACGACAGCCCGATACCGACGTGCTTCGGGGATCCAGCATTACGCAGGTCGGCTTGCTCCTTGCGCACGCCTTCGTAGTCGGCGAGCGCGAGCGCCTTGTCGAGCGCGGTTTCGTACTCACCCGAGTCGAACATCAACCCCGCACCCGACGAGTACGGAAACTCGCGTATGAAGTTGCGACGACGGATCTCGGCCGGATCGACACCGACTTTTTCCGCGAGGGCATCGATCGATCGCTCGATCGCGTATGTCGCCTCCGGCCGGCCCGCACCGCGGTAGGCGTCGGTGGGGGTCCGGTTGGTGAACACGCCCGTGCACGAGAACGAGTAGGCGGGGATGTCGTAACAACCGTGATAGAGGAACGCGCCGAGCAATGGGATACCCGGCGTGACCAGCTGCAGGTACGCGCCCATGTCGGCAAGCAAGTTCACGCGCACCGCGTTGATCTTGCCGTCGGCATCGGCCGCGAGCTCGATGTCTTGGATCATGCCGCGGCCCTGGATGGTCGCGGTCGTGCCCTCGCTGCGTTCCTCGACCCAGCGGATCGGCCGCTTGAACTGACGCGCCAACGCGAGGCACAACGCCTCTTCCGCGTATACGTTCAGCTTGGAGCCGAAGCCGCCGCCGACCGCCGGAGCGATGACGCGCAGCTTCTGTTCGGGCATCCCGAGCGTGATGCCGAGCATGAGCTTGAGGATGTGCGGGATCTGCGTCGCCGAATAGATCGTGTAGTCGCCACCGTACGGCTCGGGGATCACCACGACGCCCCGCGGCTCCATCGCCATCGGGATGAGCCGCTGCTGGACGTAGCGCTCCTTGACCGTGTGCGCGGCGCTTGCGAATGCGGCGTCGACGGCCGCCGCGTCCGGGATCAGTTCCCATGTGTACGACTTGTTCGTGCCGAGATCGGCGTGCACGAGCGAGTCGTCGGCAGCGGCTGATTCGAGGTCGAGGATCACCGGCAGATCGCCGTAGTCGACGACGACCAGCTCAGCCGCGTCGCGCGCGGCCACTCGTGTCTCGGCAACGACGACGGCGACACCTTCACCCGCGAAGTTGACCGTTCCGATCGCCAGCGGCCAGTGCTCGGGGTTCTTCATGTCTTCGGTGACCGGCCAGGCGCACGGCAGCGGGTTCTCGAACGCGTCGCGCAGGTCGGAGCCGGTGAGCACGGCGACGACGCCGGGTACCGCGGCGGCGGCGCTCGTATCGATGCTGGCGATCTTCGCGTGCGCGACGGGGCTGCGGACGATGCGCACCGAGAGCGCGCCAGGAATCTGGAGGTCATCGACGAAGCGGGCTTCGCCGGTGAGTAACGCCGGGTCTTCGCGCCGCAGTTGGCGCGATCCCACAACCGCGGTCACTTGCTTCCGCCCATGGTCTCGGCCGCGGCGAGCACGGCTTTCACGATGTTGTGGTAGCCGGTACAGCGGCACAGGTTGCCCTCGAGGCCGAACCGGACGTCGTGCTCGCTGGGGTTCGGGACCTCGTCGAGCAGCGAGACCGCGGCGAGCACCATGCCGGCAGTGCAGTAGCCGCATTGGAGGCCGTGGTGCTCGTGGAACGCCTGCTGGACGGGGTGCCACTTCTCCCCGTCGGCCAGGCCCTCGATCGTCGTGATCGACGCGCCGTCGGCCTGCGCGGCGAACATCGTGCACGACTTCACCGACTCACCCTCGATCAGCACGGTGCACGCGCCGCACGACGACGTGTCGCACCCGACCTTGGTGCCAGTGAGACGACACTCCTCCCGGAGGTACTGCACGAGCAGGGTGCGGGGTTCTACATCGTGCTCTTGCGCCACCCCGTTGACCGTGACACCGATCTGCATCACTGCTCCCCTTCCCCCGGTTCGACATCGACGCTTCAGCCGTACTCTCGCACTCGGGCCGGGAGTCTGCCAGGGTGGAGAATCAACCCGAATGGTCAGGGCCCGCGCGCGTGACGGTGATGCGGACCAGGACCCGCCGTTCGCGCTGCATCGCGGCGCGATAGTCGTCCCAGTCGGGGTGCTCGCCGGAGATGCCGCGGTAATAGTCGACGAGGCCGTCGAGGGCTTCCGGCAGGTGGACGACCTCGGCGGTGCCGTCGAGCTGCACCCACGGGCCGTAGAACGAGTCGGCGAACACGCAGACCGACGCCTGCGGATCGCGCATCAGGTTCTTGGCTTTCATCGCGGTCTCGCGGGTGCTGACGACCACCTTGTTCGCGGCGTCGACACCGACGGCGACCGGCGACATCTGGGGCGAGCCGTCTCGCCGCCGGGTGGCAAGTATGCCGTGGTGCTGCTCGCGGACAACTCTCAGGCCGGCGTCGATGTCCATCGCTCACGACTCCCTTCGCTGTACTGCGTCCGCACTGTGCGCATTATTGCGCGCGGGTCGTCGCGAACAGGCCGGCCGGCAGCAAGCGGCTCAAGGTGCGCGACCGGGCGGCCAGGATCGGCCCGATGATCGCGAGGATGAGGACGTAGAGCGCGACGAAAGGTCCGATCCGGGCGTCGAGCCCGGCTTCCGCGGCGAGGGTTGCGAGTATCAACGAGAACTCGCCCCGGCCGAGGATCGTCAGCCCGATGTTGGCGGCGGGGCCCCGGCCGAATCCATTCATGCGGGCCGCGATCAAACCGGCGGTCACATTGAGGACGAGCGAGAGCACGACCGCGATGACCACAGGCACCACGACGTCGCTCGCGTCGCCGGGGTCGATCGTCAGCCCGAACGCGAAGAAGAAGACCGCCGCGAACGCGTCGCGCAGTGGCAGCACGAGCCGCTCGATCCGATGCTTCGCAACCGTCTCGGCGAGGACGAGACCGATCATGAACGCGCCGATCGCCTCGGAGACTTCCAGCTCCTCCGCCACGCCGGCGGTCAGCACCACGAGACCGACGAACACGACGGTGAGCAATTCGTCGTCGGGACTGTCGACGAGCTTGCCGACCCACCGCGGGCCCCACCGGGCAAGCGATGCGAGTGCGATCAGGAACGTGAACGCGGCGAGGAACTGGGTGATCACCTCTCCCGCGCCGTGGGCGTCGCCGACGACGGGCTGCAGGAGCGCGAGGTAGAGGGCAAGGAAGACGTCTTCGACGACGATGATGCCGAGGATCAACCTGCTCTCGGGGTTGGCGAGCCGGTGCAGTTCCGTGAGCAACTTGGTGACGATCGCCGACGAGGAGATGCCGACCGCGCCCGCGACCACGAGTGCCTCTCGAGTCCCCCATCCGAGCGCAAACCCGAACGCGAGCCCGCCGCCGACATTCAACAGGAGGTAGATCGCACCGACGGCCAACAGTCTCCGGCCGCCACCGATCAGCTCGCCGAGCGAGAACTCGAGCCCGAGGTGGAACAGCAACATGATGAGCCCGATGGCGGCGAGCAGCTCGAGGTCGTGCGGGTCGTCCACCAAGGAGATGCCGGGCGTGTTCGGACCGAACACGATCCCCGCGAGCATGAAGAACGGGATCGTGGGCAGTCCGATGCGCCGGCCGAGGCGCGCGAAGAGACCGGCTGCGAGGAACGCGCCGCCGAGCGCGACGAGTTCGTCGCCCACTCAGCCCACCACGTGGCGGACGAACGTACCCAGGTCTTCCTGGCGACCGACGACGACGAGACGGTCGCCGGTTTGGAGTATCTCGGTCGGTTCCGGCGCGACGATCGGCTCGCCGTCGCCGCGCAGGATCGCGGCGACCGTCATCTTCGTGCGGCGCCGGATCTCGAGTTCCGCGATGCTCCGGCCGACGCCCGGCGACGCGGCGCTGAGCGTGACCCAGTCGATCAGGAGTGTTCCGACGACGGCTTCGATGTCGTCGACGATCGCGGGCTTGAAGTACGCGCCGGCGAGCACCGCTCCCAGCGTGCGTGCTTGCGCGTCGCTGAGCGTGACGGTGGCGCGGGGCTCGTCGCGTTTCGGGTCGAGCACGTACATGTCGCGGCGGCCCGAGTTGTGCACGGTGACGCACACCGTGCCCCCTTCTACGGCCTCCAGCGCATACCGCACGCCGATGCCAGGCAGATCCTGTTCGACGACGTCGGCCTGTAACAGTCGCCGATCGGCCTTGCCTCGCGGCATCAGGTTCCTTCCTCGGGCGCGCTCGCGGTCGGACTGGGGGCCTGGCCGGCCTCGGCGAGCCGGGTCGCGACCGCCGCGGGCACCTCGATGTGCCACCCGGCGTTTGCGAGCGCGTCCCGGGCGAGCTCGGCCTCGCCGCCGACCACGCCGCCGCGGTCGAAGCGGACGATCCATTGGTCGCCTTGGTCGAGCACGAGCGCGCGCTCGGTTTCCTCGCGGGGTTCGGCGCGACCCAAGCGCAACCAGCTGTCGTCGTTGTCGCCGCGCACCCACACGTCGACGCCGTAGTCGGTCTCGTTCACGATGGTGACCTGGTCGACAACGTCGGGCACGCGGATCGCTTCCGCGAACGCGCGGACGGCGAGCAGCGCGACGACGGCGCCCGCGCCAAGCAGGATCGCGAGGCGGACGCGTGACACGTTCTGCGGAGGGACGCGCACTTGCGTGGAATTCATGAGGACTCGCTCCCGTCGAAACCGCGAGGCCGCGGGCTTCGGTGCTGATGGACCGAGCTGCGGGTGACGCGCGCTCTCAACCGCGCGCGGGTGGCGCGCGGGGCGGCGCGCGGCGCGCCCGATCGACGCGCGCAAGCGCGAGTCGTAGGTCGGGCTTCCGGCGGGCGAGGAACGCCACTGCAAGCAAAGCCGCAACCGGCAAGAAGCCCGCGAACGAGTCGGCACGCGTGAGCAGGCGGCCGGCCGCGGCTCGCACGCCGTTCGTGTCGACTGCCGCGATCGCGGGCGGCGGTTCGTCGACCGCAAGCGTGAGCTCCTGGGCCGAGACGAAAGGCATGGGGGTGCGTTCGAGCCCGGTCGTGACCGCGAGGCCGAGAACGAGCGCCGCCACCGAGGCGCCGATGCTCAGGAGGCGGAGCCCGACTCGCATCCGACCACGCTATCGGAGCCTGCCCGGCCGCCAATCCCGATCAAAGGTGATTGGACAGCGGGAACCGCCGTGAATGCACGTTTGATGCGTACTCGCAACCGGATGAGCTGTGAAATCGCGACCGCGGCGCGTGTCGATCAGCCGAGAGATTCGAGGACTGGTACCAGCTTGTCGGCGGGGACGAACGTGGCGCCGATGAGCTTGCGGTCGGCGTAGCGGACGACGCCTGCGCCGTCGACGACGAACACGGAGCGGCGCACGTGCAGGATCGGCGCACCCACGCCGTAGGCCGCGATCACCGCCTTGTCGGTGTCGGCCAGGAGCGGGAACGGGAAGTCGCGCTTGGCTGCGAACTTCTCGTGCGAGTCGACGTCTTGGGGCGAGATCCCCAGGAGCACCGCCCCCACACGCTCGAAATCGGAGAAGTCGTCGCGGTACGAGCAAAGCTGGCGCGTGCATCCCGGTGTGTTGTCGCCGGGGTAGAACGCGAGCACCACGTTGCGGCCGCGGAACTCCGAGAGCGAATAGTCGCGCCGCTCGCCCTTCTCGATCCCCGGCAACGTGAAGTCGGGTGCCTGCTCCCCTACTTCGATCACTTCCCGCCCTCCTCGGATCGGCGACCGGCCTGCGGCGCCGCGCGCATCACCTCGCTCCGAGCCCTCACGCTGAGACTGCTTCCAGCACCGCGTCGGGAATGTCGAAGTTCGCGTAGACAGCTTCGACGTCGTCGTGGTCTTCGAGTGCGTCCATGAGTCGCAACACTTGCTTGGCCGGAGCTTCCTCGTCCAACGCGATGCTCGTGGTCGGGATCATCGTCAGGTCGGACGACTTCACCACGAACCCGGCTTGCTCGATCGCGGTCCGGACCGCGTGGAGGTCGGTCGGCGGCGTGGTTACCTGCCAGGTCTCGCCGAGGTCCTCGATGTCCTCGGCGCCCGCGTCGACGGCCGCGAGCATCAGGTCGTCCTCGCTCGCGGCGGCCTTGTCGAGCACGACGATGCCTTTGCGCTCGAACTGCCATGACACCGCGCCGGGCTCGGCGAACGATCCGCCGTTGCGGCTGAAGATGTTCTTGATCTCCGCCGAGGTGCGATTTCGGTTGTCGGTGAGTGCTTGCACGATCAGCGCGACCCCAGCCGCGGCGTAGCCCTCGTACGACACTGCTTCGTAGACGACACCTTCTTCTTCGCCGGTGCCCCGCCTGATCGCGCGCTGGATCGTGTCCATCGGCACCGAGTTCTCCCGCGCCTTGGCGATCATCGTGCGCAACGTTGCGTTGGATTCGGGATCACCGCCTCCGGACCGGGCCGCGACTTCGATCTGGCGGATGAGCACCGCGAACAACTTGCCGCGCGCCTTGTCGGCCGCGCCCTTCTTGTGCTTGATCGAGTGCCACTTCGAGTGACCGGACATCAGCTCACCTCTTGCGTAAACAGCATGTGCAGGCGGAGATCACCGCTCAGCTCGGGATGGAACGACGCGAAGAACACCGGACCCTGCCGGCCGAGCACCGGCACGCCTTCGAATTCGGAGAGGACCTCGACACCGGGGCCGACCCGCTCGACCTTCGGCGCACGGATGAACACACCGGGGAACGTACCGCCGCCGACGCCCCGCACCGAAAGCGGCGCCTCGAACGATTCGCGCTGGCGGCCGTAGCCGTTGCGGCGCGCCGTTACGTCGAGCACCCCGAGCGGTTGCTGGTCGGGGCGGCCGTCGACGATCTCGGTCGCACACACGATGAGCCCCGCGCACGTGGCGAACGCGGGCAGGCCTTCGCCGAGAAGTTCGGCCAGCGGTTCCCGCAACGCTGACGTGTCGAGCAGCTTGTCCATCGTCGTCGACTCGCCGCCGGGCAGAACGATCCCGTCGATCCCCGCGAGATGTTCGGGGCGCTTGACGAAGACGACGTCAGCGTCGAGCGCGCGCAGCGCCTCGGCGTGTTCGCGAAACGCGCCCTGCAGCGCCAGCACCCCAAACTTCATGACTTCCCCACCCCGTCGGCTCGACGTCGCGGCCTTCGGCGGGCGGCTCCCGCCTCCTGCCCGGCCACGCTGGAGGCCTCATGCCGCTACCAACCGCGGTCGGCGAGTTTCACGTCGAGGTTCTCGATCTCCTCGCCGCGCATTGCGTCACCGAGTCCGCGGGAGACCTTGCCCACGATCTGGGCGTCTTCGAAGTGGGTGGTCGCTTCGACGATCGCTCGCGCTCGCTTGTCGGGATCCGACGACTTGAAGATGCCGCTACCCACGAACACCGCTTGCGCGCCCAGTTGCATCACGAGCGACGCGTCGGCCGGGGTCGCGATGCCTCCCGCGCAGAACAGCGGAACCGGAAGTTCGCCGCGCTCGGCAACTTCTTCGACGAGATCGATCGGCGCGCGCAGTTCCTTGGCCCAGCCGTACCGCTCCTCGGCCCGCGCGATCCTCAGCTTTTCGATGTCACCCAGGATCGCCCGCAGATGCCGCACCGCTTCGACGATGTTGCCGGTACCGGCTTCGCCCTTCGAGCGGATCATGCACGCGCCCTCGCTGATGCGCCGCAGCGCTTCACCGAGGTTGGTCGCGCCGCACACGAACGGCACCGTGAACGCCCACTTGTCGACGTGATACGCCTCGTCGGCCGGTGTCAGCACCTCCGACTCGTCGACGTAATCGACGCCGAGCGCCTGGAGCACTTGCGCCTCGGCGAAGTGGCCGATGCGGCACTTGGCCATCACCGGGACCGTGACTGCGGCCTGGATGCCCTCGATCATCGACGGGTCGCTCATGCGCGCGACCCCGCCGTCGCGGCGGATGTCGGCCGGGACCCGCTCGAGCGCCATCACTGCGGTCGCGCCGGCGTCCTCGGCGATCTTGGCCTGGTCGGCGTTGACGACGTCCATGATGACGCCGCCGCGGAGCATTTCCGCGAGCCCCCGCTTCACGCGAGCAGTGCCGGTGGTGCGCTCGTCAGCCATGGGCAGAGTCTACCGAGACACGGTTTCTGTTTGGAGCGAAATGGACACCATGTGTCCGTCCGGCTCCAAACCGGGTCATGGCGTGATCGTCGGGTCGTCGCCGATGGTGAGGTGGACCCAGGTCGACCCGGGCGTGAGCGCCAGCACTGCACCGTTTGCGTCGACGAACTCGGTCACGCCGCCGAGGTCGGAACGCCGCCATGTCGCCGCCGTGCACTTGCCCTGGCTGCACACCCAGGCTTGGCCGTCGCCGACGAGCTGCGCCTTGTCGTTCACGCCGCCGATCTTCTGCACGATCACGTTGGCCGGCGCGATCTGCGTCCCCGATTCCGCGAGGTGGGGCTTGACTTGACCGGTCGCGTCGATGAGCGCCGAACGTTGCCAACGCCCACTGGCCGCGTCCCACGTGTACTCGGCGTTGGTGTCGTTGTTGATCGCGATCTTGCTCGCCGGCGTCCCGTTGAACGGCTGGCCGCCGGCGAGGAACGTGAACAACGCGGGCGGCGGGGTGTGGCTCTGCACCTGATCCCACGCGAGCAACGGCTCCATCAGTGCGAACAAGTTGTGCGGCGCCCGGAACTGCGAATCGCGCTGGCGCGCACCCGCCTGCTGGAGCCCGTTCTCGTCGACGGTCTGCATCGGCGACGCCTTGATCGCCGCGACCTTGTCGGCAGTACCGCCCGAATACACGTACATGCCACCGATGGGCCACACGATTCCGGGGTCGAGGAAGCGAGTCGAGCGCACCGGACCGACGCGCGGCGGGATCGTCGAGTGGAAGACGGCGGCGAGGCGCGTGGTGCCTTCGACCGGCTCCTCGTACACGATGTCGGCGACTTCGATGCCCGCCTGCGGCGGCCGGCCGTCGCCGGGCACGTTGTCGACCTTCACCACGACCGCCGCGCGAGTCGGCGAGGTGGCGGTTGCGTCGGGGAGACCCGTCAGCGGCGCGATCACCGGCGGCAACGTGGTGGTGGTCGCCGGCTCCTCGGTCGTGCTCGTCGTCGCGACTTCCTCGTCGCCTTCGGCTTCGCTGTCGTCGTCGTCACCCCCGCCGCACGCGGCGAGCAAGAGCGCGCCGACGACGAGCACGACCAACAGCACGGCAGGACGAGTTCGGGCACGGAAACGGAACATCAGTGAACCTCGAGAAAATTGGGGGCTTACATCGCTTCGAGCGCGGCGATGCGCTCGTCGAGCGGCGGGTGGGAGGCGAACAAGCGGTTGACGCGCACGCCGACCTTCTGGGTTTCGGTGTCGAGCGGCTCCTCGATCCACAGGTGCGCGGTCGCCTTGGATGCGCTGCGTATCACCGTCGAGTCTTCCTTGAGCTTCTTGAGCGCCGAGATCAAACCAGGCGGATAACGCGTCAGCGACACGCCGGTGGAGTCGGCGAGGTACTCCCGCTGGCGACTGACCGCGAACTTCATCACGCTCGCGATGATCGGGCCGAAGATCAGCAGCACGACGCCGAGCAGCGCGAGGACGATTCCGAACGGGTTGTTGCCCTGGTCGTTGTTGCGCCGGCCGCCACCCCAGAACATGAACCGCAGGAAGAAGTCGGAGATCAAAGCGATGATGCCGACCATCGTCACGGCGAGCGTCATTACGAGCACGTCGTAGTTCTTGATGTGGCTCAGCTCGTGCGCGAGCACACCTTCGAGCTCGACGCGGTTCATCTTCTCGAGCAAGCCGGTCGTGACCGCGATCGCGGCGTGTTTGGGATTGCGACCGGTCGCGAACGCGTTGGGGGCGTCGTCCTGGATCACGTACAGCCGCGGCTTGGGGAGTCCACTCGCGATCGTGAGGCCCTCGACGAGATTGTGAAGACGGGCGTACGTGTGCGGATCGGCCGGCTGCGCCTTGCTCATCGAGAGCGCCACTTTGTCGCTGTTGTAGTAAGAGCCGAACGAGAGCGCGATCGCGATCGCGGCCGCGAGGACGAAGCCCACGACGCCACCGCCGATGAGGAAGTTGATCGCGACGACGATGAGCGCGACCAGCAGCGCGAAACCGAGGATCAGGAGCGCGCTACGTCGCTTGTTGGAGGAGATCTGTTCGTACACGAGCGAAAGGAGCGATCAGAACTGGACGTTGGGAACGTCGCGCGCCGTGTCCTCGCCCTCGAAGTACTCGCGCTCGGCGAATCCGAACATGCCGGCAACGAGGTTCGCGGGGATGGACTGGATCTTGTTGTTGTACTTCAAGACGCTGTCGTTGTAGAACTGCCGCGCGTACGCGACGCGGTCTTCCGACGACGTGAGCTCCTCCTGCAGGTTCAAGAAGTTCTGGTTCGCCTTGAGGTCGGGATAGGCCTCGGCCACCGCGAACAACTGGCGCAGCGCGCCGGTGAGGACGTTCTCGGCCTGGCCCTGTGCGGCCGGCCCCTGGGCCTGCACGGCTTGGTTGCGGGCGGCGACGACGGCTTCGAGCGTCTGGCGCTCGTGCGCGGCGTAGCCCTTGACGGTCTCGACGAGGTTCGGGATCAGGTCGTGCCGGCGCTGGAGTTGCACGTCGATCTGCGACCACGCGTTGTCGATCCGGTTCCTCGCCTGGACGAGTCCGTTGTAGACAAACACGAAGATGATCCCCACGAGCACGATGATGCCGAGGATGATCAGAAGGGGAACCACGGCGAGCAGTCTACGGACCCGGCGGCGAAAATCCGGGCTCATCACCCGCGAGCCGGGCGCCGAGGCGGGCCATGCCCCTGTCGACCGCCGAAAGCAGCACCTGGTGAAGGGCTTCGGACGCACTGGCCAGGACCGCGATGCCGTAGCCGTCGCCGGAGCCCACGGCCGGATGGTCGGCGAGCGGGGACCCATCGGCGTGGGTGACGACGCCACCGGCCTCGGCGACGATCAGGGCCGCGGCCGCGACGTCATAGGGGAAGTTCGTGCACAACGCACCCTCCCCGACCCTGCGGAACGCGGGTTCGCACGAGGGGAATTCGTCGACGATGCGGCGGCCGATGTCGACGTAGGCGTCGAGCTGGCCCGTGACGATGCGCGTCATGTTGAAAGTGGCGGAACCGAGGTCGAAGTAGCCGCCGCGCATCGAAGAGCCGTCGATCAGCTCCTCGAGCACAACCGACACCGGCATGATTGGGCGGCCGCGTAGGCCAGCGGTCCAGAACAGCGCGGCCGGATCGACGTTGCCCGACAGCCGCAGCGGGATCGCGGCTCCGTCGGCGCGCTCACCGCGCGCCCCGCCGCCGCACGTCGCGGAGAAGCGGTCGCCGCTCTTGATCTCGTGCACGACGCCGAACGTCACGTCGCCCAACGTGGCGTCTTCGCGTGGCGGGACGACGGCAACGGACACGCAGCACGACTCGAGGCCGGCCGCCGCGGGCCGCGTGCCGTCGATCGGGTCGACGACGAGGATCGCGCGCGGGCGGCCGAACGTCACGAAGCCGCGGTCTTCCGAGTAATACGCGATGTTGCCCGCTTCCGCGCAGCCGCGTTCGACGACGAGCTCGGCGATCTCGTCGATGGCCATCGTGGTGTCGCCTCCCGGCGCGACGCCGACCCGCTTGCGGGCGCCGGGCTCGCCGAGCGAGGGCGCCACCGCCGCGCGCACGTCGGCTGCGATCGCGAGCGCGAGTTCGTCGACCGACGCGGTCACGCCCGTCCGCTCTCGCGACGCTCGCTCACGCCTTCGGTGCACCTACGAGCGCACGCTCGTACAGGTCGGCGTACCGATCGGCGAGACGGGTCATGGAGAACTCGGCCGCGCGGACCCGGCCGGCGGCGACCAGT
>JBEVDP010000276.1:0-5037 GCA_040513235.1 Acidimicrobiia bacterium
AAGATCGACCGCTACGAGAAGCTCTGCGCCGACCGCGGCCAGGAACCGGCCAACGTGGCCCTTGCGTGGCTGTTGCACCAGAAGGGCGTCACCGCGCCGATCATCGGTCCGCGCACGCTCGAACAGTTCACCGGCGCACTCGGTGCGATCGACATCGAACTCGACGACGCGGCGCTGAAGGAGCTCGACGAGATCTTCCCGGGCCCGGGAGGGCGCGCACCCGAGGCGTACGCGTGGTGAGCAGCATCTACGACGACGCGCGCACGATCTCCTTCGACGACATCAGGTTGCGGGTCGTCGACACTGGGCCGCGCGACGGCGAGACCGTGCTGTTGCTGCACGGCTGGCCCGACTCGGCCAACCTGTGGCGGCACCAGATCCCAGTGCTGGTCGACGCGGGCTACCGCGTGATCGCGCCCGATCAGCGCGCGTTCGGCGAGTCCGACGTCCCCGCCGATGTCGCGTCGACGCACATGTTCTTCGCGGTACAAGATGCGTTGCGCATCCTCGACGACAGCGGGATCGAACGCGCGCACGTCGTCGGGCACGACTGGGGCGCGGCGGTTGCGTGGGGCGTCGGCTTCACCGCGCCCGACCGCGTGATCAGCCTCACTGCGATGTCGGTCGGCCATCCCGCCGCGTTCAGCGGAGCTGGGTTCCCGCAGCGCGAGAAGTCGTGGTACATGCTCTTGTTCCAGTTCGACGGTGTGGCCGAGCAGTGGCTCTCCGACAACGACTGGGCCGGCCTGCGCGCGTGGACACGCGAGGAGCCGGAGGTCGAGCAGTGGATCCCCGATTTGTCGCGCCCGGGCCGCCTGACGGCCAGCCTCAACTGGTACCGCGCCACTGTCCCGCCCGAGTCGCTCCTGGGCGGCGGACCGGACCTGCCGCCGGTTGCGGCGCCGACACTCGGCATCTGGAGTTCCGACGACATGGCGCTCGTCGAAGCCCAGATGACCGACTCGCAGCAATACGTGTCCGGCGAGTGGCGCTATGAACGACTCGACGGCGTCGGCCACTGGATGCCGGTCGCCGCGCCCGAACACGTGAACGCGCTCCTGCTGGAGTGGATCGGCAAGCACCCCGCGAGCTAGGTGCTCACGCGCCCTCGCCGCGCACCGCGGCGAGGAAATGCTTGAACTCCGATGCCGTCGGCAGCTTGCCCTGCTTGCGCCGCTGACGCGCGACCGCGCGCACCAGGTGTGTCATCTCGATGTCGCGGTCCTCGTAGGCCGCGAGGAACCCGGCCGCGAGCGCCACGTTGCGGATCTCGCCGCCCGTGAGCGGGAACTGCCGGGCGAGGAACTCGTAGTCGACGTCGGCTGCTGTCGGCGCGGCGTGCGGGATCAGCAGCCGCCACAACCGCTCCCGCTGCACTTCGTCGGGGAGCGGGAAGTCGATCTCCACGTGGATGCGGCGGCTGAACGCCTCGTCGATGTGTTTGGCCAGGTTGGTCGCCAGGATGAGCACGCCGTCGTAGGTCTCCATGCGTTGCAGGAGATACGCGACTTCGATGTTGGCGTACCGGTCGTGCGCGTCCTTCACTTCGGATCGCTTCCCGAAGAGCGCGTCGGCCTCGTCGAAGAACAGGATCGCGTTGCTGCCTTCCGCCGCCTTGAAGATGCGTTCGAGGTTCTTCTCGGTCTCCCCGATGTACTTGCTCACGACGGCCGACAAGTCGATGCGGAACAGATCGAGGCCGAGCTCGCGCGCGACAACGGCGGCCGACATCGTCTTGCCAGTGCCCGACGCTCCCGAGAACATCGCCCGGAGCGACGCGCTCCCTCCGGCCGCACGCACGAACGCCCATGCACGGAACACCTGCTCGCGCGCCCGTATCGCGGCGGCCAGCTCGCGCAGGCGGCGCAGCGTCGGCTCGGGCAGCACGAGGTCGTCCCAGCCGAAGACGGGTTCGACCCGTGTCGCGAGCTCTTCGAGCGCCGCCGTACACTCCGCGCGCGCCGATCCGGCGAGCGCCCTGCGATCGGTGTGGCCGTTCGTTCCCGCTCGGGCCGCGCGCACGGCCGCCCGACGGATCTGCGCGGGCGACAATGCGAACAGCTCCGCGATCTCGGCAATGTCGGACGCCGCCGCCACGGTGCCGGCTTCGTCGAGGCCCGCGCGCCAGCACCGGGCGCGCTCGGGCGCGGGCGGTGGCCGCAGGTGCACGACCTCGTAGTCGAAACCTTCGACGACCGCTCGCCAGAGTTCGCCGCTGCGGGCCGCGAACAACACCGGTACCGGTGCCGTCGCGGCGATGCGCACCGATGCCGGCGCCAGCTCCTCGAGATCGACAGAAACCATGGCAACGTGCAACCGCGCCGCGATCAGCGTTTCGCGGAGCCGTTCGTCGGCGGGATCGAGCACTTCGAGCAGCGCGCGACCGCCGTGACTCGCGATCGCGTGCGCCATTACCTGACGCTCGTCGCGCCGGGCGCCATCGATGACACAGTTCGTGACGCGTCCCGTGGCGAGCCCGTCGGCGACGCGTTTCACGTCCGGCGAGCTGATCCCGGGCGCATCCGCGGCCGCCGCGAGGGGCGCGCCGAGAACGAACGTGCGGACCGGGCTCGCCAGTGTCAGCGCGGCCGCTCGCCACGGCGCGGCGGCATGCGCCGGCGTCGCCACCAACAAGCCCTCGGCGAGAAGCGGCGCGTCCGGTTCGAGCGCCGCACGCGGAACGCCGGTGAGGCGGCGGCACAACTCGATGGTTGCATACCGGCGCGTCGCGTCGTCGTTGAGGTACGCGTACAACGCTTCGTACTTCGCGTCGAGCTCGAGCGCCATCGCGGAGAACAGCGCCGCGACCGCCGCGTCGTCGAGCCCGAACGCGCCGGCAATCGTCGCGAGTGGCGTTCCCGGCACGACGGCCGGGCGCGGCAACTCCGAACGCGCGGGTTGCTCGCCGGATGCGAGCAGGCGGTCGACCTGCTCGTCGCTCACGTACACACCGCGAAACTCGTCCAACGTCAGTTCGTAGCGGGCACGGAGGCGCGCGATCTCGCGTCCGATCGCGGCGTCGAGCCAGGCGCGCCACGGGTACGCCCAGGCCGTCAATGCGCTTGGGTCAGCAGCCATTCGCGAGTTCCCGTGGCCGGGAGCACGAAGCGCCGCCGGTTCATTCCGGTCAGCGACAGCACGAGGTGCAGCGGCGGGTCACCCACCGCGACGACGTACCGATCCTGCTCGACCTCGACCGTCGCATCGAACGCGAGGAAGTTGGCCGCGAGATACGGCAGGGTCGAACGGGCGAATCCCGGAAGCCGCCACGCGAGCTCGCGCCCGATGGCTTGCGCGACGAGGAGGAGGAAGTCGCGCACTGGCGGCGTGAGATCGAACGGCGCGCCGAGCGTCGCGTGGCGCGCTTGGTCGGCAAGTCGCGTGAGCAGATGCGCATCGATCGGTTCGCGGACGGGTTCGCCCGCGGTGTCGATACACGCTTCGATCCAGGCTTCTGTCCCCGCGGCCGCGAACCGGGTGCCCAGCGAGGTCGTGAGCGACGAGTGCAGCGCCGCGATCGACGACGGCGCTGCGGGCGCGGTACCGAGCCAGATCCCACGCTCGTTGTCCACCGCGACGACGCCGTCGCGCATTGGTGCGATCGTGACCTCACCCGAGACCTTGCCGAGTCGCTGCAAGCCCGCAACGAACGCGCGGTGAGCCGCGACAATCGCGTCGGGGGTGACGTCGTTCGACCAGGCAGAGATCGCAGCCGCGTCGACGCGCGCCGGGATGCCGAGCGCGAGCCGCAGGACGACGTCGAGCGGCGCGGACGCATTGCGGTCAGCGCCGAGCAACCCGATGACGGCCAGGTACTGCGCAAGTCGTACGGCGTCGACCGGGCCGTCGGGATGAGGCAGTGGCGGCCACCCCGCAGTCGCCGCCCGCCACGCGAACTCGTCGAGCAGCGGGAGCAGGAGGAACATCCCGCCGAGGTGTGTCGCGTATTGCTCGGGCTGTTGTCCGGCCAGCTCGGGAGCTCCGCCGTCGACCCGCGTGAAGAGTTCGACAGCTTCGGCGCGGGGCGCGGCGGGCCACGCGACAAACGGGGCGAGCCGCGCGATCTCCGCCGCACCGACAGTCGACCAGTCACCGGCACCGACCGCGCGTGCGATTTCGGCGGACGCGTCGCGCAATACGGCCGCGAGCTCGGCGATTTCCCGGCCGCGCGCTGCGGTTCCCGCCGCCGGCCGGCCACCGGCCGTCGCAACCTCGACGAACAGCGCCAGCGCCGCTTGCCCTGCATCCGCGGGCAGCGCACCACGCTCGAGGAGTCGACCGAGCGCACTGACCACCAGGCCCGCGGGGTCGCCGGTACCCGCCGACTCGAGGTTCGTGAAAGCGGCGAGCACGCCGGCGGCGTCCGATCCGTACAGTGCCGCGATCAGGGCCTGGCGATCGGCTCGGGTCGCGCGTACGAAGGCAACGAGCGCATCCTCGGGTTCGGCGACGATCGCTCGGAGCATGGCGCTCGGGCCGTCGCCGGCACCGAACTCGTCGTACTCCCAGCGCTCGCGCGCGCGTTCGTTGGCGCAGTCGACGAGGTAGCGGGCGAGGAACGACGCACGATCCGGGAACCACACCGCCTGTTCGCCATCGGCGCCGATCGCGATCGTGCGCGTGAGTGCGTGCACCACCGCGACGGCGACCGCACGCGCGATCTCCCGTTCTGACCACGCGGGAGCGATCGCGGTCCGCACGTCGAGGCGCCGGATGCGCCACACGCCCTCGGCCGGTACCTGCGGCGCGGCGAGTGCGAGCTGGGCCGCGAGCGTTTCCGTCAGCGCCCGCTTGAGTGGCCGCGCCGAAGTCGCCGCGCGGGCGACGCGATGACGGGCCACGTGACGGCGGATGTGCAGTACGTCGGCCCTCGGCACCGTTCCCCCGTCAGCCGGCCGGCGGGGCCACCGCGGCCTCGGTGACCGGGTCGGGGGACGGGGGGGGACCGCCCGGCGGCCCCCCCCCGGCCGCCGCCCCCCGGCTGCGCCCCCCCCCGCGGCCCCCCGCCGACAGGACCCGCGGCCCCAGACGCGGCGC
>JBEVDP010000277.1:0-3858 GCA_040513235.1 Acidimicrobiia bacterium
CTGATGGCGAAGAGCAAGGGCATCAGCAACGCGCGCATCCTCTGGCGGCACGCCTTGCGGCCATCGAGCTTGACGCTCCTCACAGTGGCCGGCCTGAACGTCGGAGTCTTGATCGGCGGCGCGGTGCTGATCGAGCGGATCTTCTTGCTGCCCGGTATCGGCAACCAACTCTTCAACGCGATCACGGCCCGGCAATACATCGCATTGCAGAGCATCGTGGCGATCATTGCGATCGCCTTCGTGCTCATCAACTTCCTCGTCGACATCCTGTACTCGGTGCTGGATCCGCGTATCCGGCACGCGCGAGCCATCGGGTAGGCGCCCATGAGCACCGTCGAACCGCTCGTCGTCTCGGCCCCCGAGGTCACCGAGGAAGTTCTCGCGGCGCCGGAAGCCAAGGCGAAGAAGCAGCGCCTGCCTATCGGTGCGTGGCTCTCGATCATCTGGCTCGTGTTGATCGGCGGAGCCGCGATCCTCGCCCCGATCCTCCCGATCGAGGATCCCAATGCGATCAACGGCCAAATCGTCAACAAGGGGCCGTCATCCGACGCCTGGCTCGGCGGTACCGGCAACGGGCAGGACGTTCTCGCGCGCTGCATCTGGGGCGCCCGCATCTCCTTGCTCGTCGGTGTCGGCGCGATTCTGTTCGGACTGCTCATCGGCGGCACGTTCGGGCTGATCGCGGGTTACTACAAGGGCAAGCTCGACACGTTCCTGACGGGCGGCTTCGACATCCTCCTGGCGATCCCGCAACTTGTTCTCGCCCTTACGCTCGTGACGGTGCTGGCGCCGCAGGGCGTCGATGTCACGCCGACCAGCTTCGAACGGATCCGCGTCCTGATCCTCACCCTCGGGATCGTGTCGGTCCCGGTGCTCGCGCGGATCACGCGCGCCAATACGCTCGCGTGGGCGCAACGTGAATTCGTCATGGCCGCGCGCGCCATGGGCGCGCGGAACGCGCGCGTCATCCTCCGGGAAGTCCTGCCCAATGTGATGCCTGCCATGTTCTCGATCGCGCTGCTCGGCGTTGCGGTCGTGATCGTGGTCGAGGGCGGCCTCGCCATCTTCGGTCTGAGCGTGCCCGCGCCTTCGATGACCTGGGGCACGATCATCGCGCTCGGTCAGGGCAATCTCGAAAAGGCGCCGCACGTGATCTTCGCGCCGTGCGCATTCATCTTCTTGACGGTTCTCTCGCTCAACTATCTCGGTGACGTCGTGCGGGCCCGCTTCGACGTGCGCGGGAGCGTGCTGTGAGGGGACGCCGGCGCAACCGCGTCGAGCGATTCGCCGATGCGCCGCTCGACGGCGCGTTGCTCGAGGTCGAAGACGTCTACACGACCTTCGAAACCGATCGCGGCCTCGTCCGTGCGGTCGACGGCGTCACGTTCAGTCTGGAACGGGGCAAGACGCTCGGCGTGGTGGGGGAGTCGGGATGCGGGAAGTCGGTGCTCTCCCGCTCGATCATGGGCCTGCTGGCCAACAACGGTAAGCGCACGGGCCGCATCGTGTTCGAAGGGCGCGACCTCGCGCACGCGTCGACCGACGAGTTGCGCAGCTACTGGGGCGCGCAGATGGCGATGGTGTTTCAGGACCCGATGACCTCGCTCAACCCGGTGATCCGGATCGGGAAGCAGATCACCGAGTCACTCCGCCACCACATGGATGTCAGCAAGGAGTTCGCCGACGAGTCCGCGCTCGCACTGTTGCAGTCGGTCGGCATCCCCGAAGCGAAGCGGCGCATGCGCGAGTACCCGCACCAACTGTCGGGCGGCATGCGGCAGCGGGTGATGATCGCGATCGCCCTCGCATGCGGTCCCAAGCTGCTGTTCGCCGACGAACCCACGACCGCGCTCGATGTCACCGTGCAGGCCCAGATCCTCGACCTCCTGCAGGCGCAGCAGCGCGAGCGCTACATGGGCATGGTGCTCGTGACCCACGACCTCGGGGTCGTCGCGGGCCGCACTGACGACATCGCCGTGATGTACGCGGGCCGGTTCGTGGAGACGGCGCCAACGCGCACGCTGTTCGCGCACGTTCGCCACCCGTACACCGAGGCGCTGCTGAAATCGATCCCGAAGATCGCGCAACGGAGCCACACCAGGCTCGACGTGATCAGCGGACGTCCCCCCGACCTCGTGAACCCGCCGCCGGGTTGCAAGTTCGCGCCGCGGTGCCCGTACGCGCAGACGCGCTGCCTCACCGAGGAACCGGCGCTCGCCGAAGGCGACACCCCCGGCCACGCGTATCGCTGCTTCTATCCCGTCGGCACCGAGGCGGGGCGCGACGCACTCGCGCGCAATCTTGCCGCGGGCCAGACCGCGGCGGGCACATTTGTGCAGGGAGAGGCCGGCGCCGTCGTCACCAGCGGAGTCACCTGATGGCCGGCAGCGGGACCGCACACCTTCGTCCTGAGAACGAGACGCTGTTGCGCGTCGAGAACCTCGTCGTCGAATTCCCCTTCGGGCGCAGCGGCCTGCGCGTGCACGCGGTCTCCGACGTCAGCCTCGACATCAAGGAGGGCGAGACGCTCGGCCTGGTGGGCGAGTCGGGCTGCGGCAAGTCGACGACCGGCAAGGCGATCATGCAGCTGCCGCGCCCGAAGTCGGGAAAGGTGACGTTCGAGGGCGACGACCTGACCACACTTTCAGGCGAAGACCTCCGGCGCACACGGACGCGCATGAAAATGATCTTCCAAGACCCGATCTCGTCGCTGAACCCGCGCCGCAAGGTCGAGGACATCGTCGCCGAGGGCTTGCGCATCTGGCAGGAAATGGACCGTCCAGCCGTGACGCGCACGTTCAATCTGTCGCTCGCCGCGTTCTTCGCGTTCGCGGCGGCCGTCGCGCTCGGCCTGGTCGCATTGATGATTGTCGGCTTCGCGATCTTCGCCCATCTCTCGATCCTGGAACGCATCGGCTTTCTCGTCCTCGCCGGGTTCGCGGTGATGTTCGGGCTGCTCTTCCGCACGGCCGGCGTCGACCTGTGGAACGTGCGCCGCACGGGCTGGACGCTGTCGTTGATGCTGTGGGGCGCGGCCCTCGTGGTGAACCTCTTCATCGCTCTCTCGGGCGGCGGGATCACGTGGGCGACGGTGATCTTCGAGGCCGCGGTGATCGCGCTGTTGCTCCTGCCCGCGTCGACGAGGGCCTTCCCGAGGGACCCGCCCGGGCTCCAGGAGAAGGTCGACGCGATGATGGTCGACGTCGGTCTCGACCCCGCCTTCCAGCGCGGGCGGCGGCCGTTCCAGTTCTCGGGTGGTCAGTGCCAGCGCATCTCGATCGCGCGCGCGGTCGTCACCGATCCGAAGCTCATCATCTGCGACGAGCCTGTCTCCGCGCTCGACGTCTCGGTGCAGGCCCAGATCCTGAACCTGCTCGAAGACATGAAGGCGCGCTACGGCCTCACGCTCATCTTCATCGCGCACGACCTCGCAGTCGTGAAGAACGTGAGCGACCGTGTCGTGGTGATGTACCTCGGAAAGGTTTGCGAGGTCGGCGACCCCGACACGCTGTTCCGTCAGCCAGCACATCCCTATACGGCCGCCCTGCTCGCGGCGATCCCGGTGCCCGACCCGAGCCAGCGGCCCGAGGAACGCATGCACCTCGGTGGTGAGATCCCGTCCCCTGTGGCACCACCGAGCGGGTGCCGCTTCCGGACGCGGTGCCCCAAGGCGCAGGAGCACTGTGCTGCCGTCGAACCCGAAGTGCGGGAGATTGCACCCGGGCAGTTCGTTGCCTGCCACTTCCCGCTCGCCGCGGGCGAGGCCTTGCCCGGCCGGAACGGGCAAACCGCCGCCGCGACGTAATTTCCGCTCAGAAGGCCGCTCGGGCCCCGGCTCGGCCGGCGCACGATACGTGC
>JBEVDP010000278.1:0-4964 GCA_040513235.1 Acidimicrobiia bacterium
GCATCATCTTCCTGGGCACGCCGATCGACGACACGGTGGCGAACCTCATCATCGCCCAGCTGTTGATCCTGGAGTCGGACGATCCTGACAAGGACGTCACGATGTACATCAACTCGCCCGGTGGCGAGATCACCGGGCTGTTCGCGATCTACGACACGATGCAGTACATCAAGTGCGACGTGCAGACGATCTGCATCGGCCAGGCCGCATCCGCGGCGGCGGTGCTGCTCGCTTCCGGCGCGCCGGGAAAGCGGTTCATCCTCCCGCACGCCCGTGTGCTCATCCACCAGCCGCACGGTGGTGCGTCCGGTCAGGCGGTCGACATCGAGATCCAGGCCAAGGAGATCGTCCGGATGCGGGAGCTGCTCGACGAGCTGCTCGCGCACCACACCGGCCAGCCGTTCGACCGGGTCTCGAAGGACACCGACCGTGACTTCATCATGAGCGGTCCGGAGGCCAAGGACTACGGCGTTGTCGACGAGGTCATCAGCAACCGTGAGCTCGCTGCGGTACCGTCGGCAGCAGGCGTCAACTAGGTCAGCGAGTCGGGGAGAGGGGGCCGATCGTGGCGAAGTTCGGGGACGGCGGTGGTCTGCTCAAGTGCTCGTTCTGCGGAAAGAGTCAGAAGCAGGTCAAGAAGCTCATAGCGGGGCCCGGCGTCTACATCTGCGACGAGTGCATCGACCTCTGCAACGAGATCATCGAAGAAGAGCTCTCGCAGAACACCGAGGTTCGTTTCGACGACCTGCCCAAGCCGCGTGAGATCTACGACTACCTGAACGACTACATCATCGGGCAGGAGACCGCGAAGAAGATTCTCTCCGTCGCGGTCTACAACCATTACAAGCGCGTGCAGGCGGGCGCCTACGGCGACCCCGACGTCGAGCTGCAGAAGTCGAACATCTTGCTGATCGGCCCGACGGGCTGCGGCAAGACCCTGCTCGCGCAGACCCTCGCGCGCATGTTGAAGGTGCCGTTCGCGATCGCCGACGCGACTGCGTTGACGGAAGCCGGCTATGTCGGTGAGGACGTCGAGAACATCCTGCTGAAGCTGATCCAGGCCGCTGACTACGACGTCAAGAAGGCCGAGACCGGCATCATCTACATCGACGAGATCGACAAGATCGCCCGCAAGGCCGAGAACCCCTCGATCACGCGCGACGTCTCCGGTGAAGGCGTGCAGCAAGCGCTGCTCAAGATCCTCGAAGGCACCACCGCCTCGGTGCCGCCGCAGGGCGGGCGCAAGCACCCGCACCAGGAGTTCATCCAGATCGACACCACGAACATCCTGTTCATCTGTGGTGGTGCGTTCGCCGGCCTCGACAAGATCATCGAGTCCCGCGTCGGCAACCGCGGCGTCGGCTTCGGTGCCGACGTTCGGCGCGCCGACGAGAAGAACCTCGGCGAGCTGCTCGCCAGTGTGCTCCCCGAGGACCTCCTCAAGTTCGGCCTCATTCCCGAGTTCGTCGGCCGGCTCCCCGTCACGGGTGTCGTGCACAACCTCGACCGCGACGCGCTGATGCGCATCCTGATCGAGCCCAAGAACGCGTTGATCAAGCAGTACCAGAAGTTCTTCCACTTCGACGACGTCGAGCTCGAGTTCGCCGACGACGCGCTGGTGTCGATCGCCGACGAAGCGCTCAAGCGCGGTACCGGCGCTCGTGGCCTGCGCGCCATCCTCGAAGAGGTGCTGCTCGAGGTCATGTACGAGCTGCCGTCGCGGTCCGACGTCACCAAGTGCGTCGTCGACAGAGACGTGGTGCTCCACAAAGTGGCGCCCACCCTCGTCAGCGACGAAGAAGGCCGCCGAAGCGCATAATTCTTGGTCGCACGCGCTGCGGGGCGGGATACTCGCCCCGCGGACGCTCGCCGCTCCCGCCAGTTCGCTCGCTTACGCTCGCTCACGGCCTCGTGTGACGCGTGATCACCACACTGGGAGCTGGTCGACGGCTTCCGGAAAGTGGGACGCGAGCGCGTCGTGGAGTTGGTTCAGGCAGCTCCGTCGTGCGGCTGTGACGATGGCCGCGCGGCTCGACCATCCGGGCGCGAAATCGCGGTCGATCTCCAGCACGGAGAGCGGGACCATCGCGAACACCTGGGCGGCCCGCCACGCGATGAGGGCGTCGAAGTCGTCGATCTCGCGGCCGTAGCCATCGTGCAACGCCGCGAGCAGTGGTTCTTCGAGTGGGCACAGCACGTGCCAGGCCGCGATGTCGTACCCGCGGTGCCGCGACCCCGCGTATTCGAAGTCGATCAGCACGACGTCGCCGTTCGCGCGCAGAAGTGCGTTCGACGGCGCGGGATCGCCGTGGGAGAACGCGAGCATCGCGCCGGGCTCATCGAACGCCTGCGCCGCGGCCCGGAGGTCGGGCACCGCGACGCCGACCGCTTCGCACCAACGCGCCAACCCGTCGACCGGGAGCGGCCGCTCCATGACCGGTCCCGGGGGCGGGACGTCGTGCAGCGCGGCGTAGGCCTGCCCGAGCGCACGCGTTGCCGCGGCTGCGTCCCCGCTACGCAATACGGCTTCGTAGTCGGTGAAGGGTCGTACGTCTTCGAGGACGAGCGACCCGTCGCGACTCGCGCGATACGCGGGAACCGGCGCCGCGTACCCGGCGAGGTGTTCGTAGGCCTGCCGTTCGACCTCGTTGCGAGGATCAGGCCGTCGGTACTCCTTCACCACGTCGTCGCCGACGCGTCTCACCACGCTGCGATCCCGCTCCGCAACGATCTCATTCATGTCGCTCATGCGAGGCGGGCGGCGTAGCGACCGTGGTCTTCCTCGACGCGGAGCTGCAGTCCGAAGGCGTCACTGAGGATCTCGGACGTGACGGTCTCCGGCAACGGTCCCGACGCGAGCGTGCGGCCACCCTTCAGCACGAGCGCGTGGGTGAAGCCCGGGGGGATCTCCTCCAGGTGATGCGTGACGAGCACGAGCGGCGGCCGGGTGCGATCCGTGGCCCACGCGGTCAGGTCGGCGACGAGCTCCTCGCGGCCGCCGACATCGAGGCCGGCAGTCGGCTCGTCGAGTAACACGAGGCCGGGCTCGTTCATGAGTGTGCGAGCCAGGAGCACACGTTGGCGTTCGCCGGCGGAGAGCGTCGAGAACCTGTGATCGGCGAGGTCGACGCACCGGAAGTGCGCGAGGAGCGCGACGGCCCGCGTGCGGTCGGCGTCCGTGTAGGAATGCCACCAGGGCGCGAGCGCCGCGTGTTTCGCCGTCATCACCACCTGAACGGCGGTCATCGTCGGTTCGAGCGCCGCGGCCAGGGCGGGCGACGAGAACGCGATCCGCTCTCGCAAGGTGCGCACGTCACACCGTCCCAGTCGATTGCCGAGCACGTCGACCGTGCCCCGACTCGGATGCAGATACAGCGCGGCGACTCGTAACAGTGTCGTCTTGCCCGCGCCGTTGGCACCGAGGATCACCCACCGTTCCCCGTTCTGTACCGTCCACGAGACGTCGCGCAGGATGTCGGTCCCGTCGAGTCGCAACGAGATGTCCGTTATCGACAGCGGGTTCACGGTTCGAGGTGCGCGGTGTCGTTGTACCGCTCGAACATCCACTGATCGGAGGCGGCTGTGCGCCCGAACTCGGTGATCGACGTGTTGCGCGGGTACAGGCGGAAGGGTCGCTCGCCCGATGCGTGCATGCCGGGCGCGCCCAGGAGTGCCAACGTCGCCCCGATGACGAATCCACCGTGGGTGAACATCACGATCGTGCTGCCCCCGTTGGCTGAGATGAGCGCGAACAGCGCCCGGCGTACCCGCGCGTCGAACTGGCGCGTGCTCTCGCCGCCCGGGGACATCGGGACGTCGGGCCCGTCGGGCGCCGTCATGTAGCGGGCGCGCGCCTCGCCCCACGGCATGCCGTCGCACTCTCCAGGGTGCATCTCGCAATAGTCGCAGTCGGTCCGCACCGTCAGGCCCGGTTCGAACGCGCCGGCGACGATCTTCGCCGTCTCGATCGCGCGCGGCAGGATGCTCGCCACCAGGATGTCGGGCCGCAGTGCGTCGGCACGCGCGAATCGATCGCGCAACCGCTCGGCTTGCGCGCGACCGACGTCCGTCAGGCCGGTGCAGCCCTTCGGCCCACCAACGATGCCGTCGACACCCGAACGCGCTTCACCGTGCCGGATCAGCAGGATGCGAGTCCGCGGCGCTGCGTCCACAAGGGCGGCAGCGTAACGGTCGCGCTATGGGCAGCGCGCGCCGTTGCCGTCGGCCGAGACGAACGGCGTCCGCGGCGGGACGGGCCGCGGCGGCGGTGTCGGCGCACCCGACGCGATGCCGAAGTCCTGGACCGCGACGAGCGTTCCGCCCACGCAAGCGGCACCGACTCCGACGAACTGGATCTCGGGCGTCAACATGGCGCCGCGGTGGCCGTCGGATCCCATCCACGCGGAATGGGCGCTGCCGCTGTCGGCTGCGCCTCCACTGCCGGAGTAGATGTTCTCGCTGAGGTAGCGGAACCGCCCCGCATAGGTGCCGCTCAACAACGCCCCGACGTCTTGGTGCCGGAACGTGTTGGTGGTCGCGAGAATGCGCGCCCACGCAGCCGCGGTATCGGTGAGCGCGGGATCCCACACCAAGATGGAAAGGCCGCGTGCGCGGCGCTCCGCGTTGAGGCGGGCGACAATCTCGATCGCGATCGTTTCTTGTGGACTGGTTCCGGCGAGATTTGGGTCGACTTGGAAGCTGCCGGACGCACTCGCGACGTGAACCGCGCCGAAGCTGGTCGCGAGCCAGTAGCCACCCGCGGGCGACGGTGCCATGTCGACGATCGGTTGCGGCGGCGCGCCCGCGGCGGAGCCGAGGAAACGCGCGCTGCCGAAGGCGAAGATCCCGCCGTCCTCGGCGACCAGCCAGTAGCCCGCGCCGTTCGGCCCGTCCGCGATGCCCGTGATCGGTGAGGCGAGGCGCGTCCCGCCGGTGGAGCCATAGAACGCGGCGTCACCAAAGCT
>JBEVDP010000279.1:0-4260 GCA_040513235.1 Acidimicrobiia bacterium
CCGACGCCGGCACGCGTCGCACGCTCGCCGAGAAGGCGTGGGCCGCGGATGCCCGCTACGTCGATCCGGTGAGCGACGTGACCGGCGCCGGTGGCTTCGCGGGCATGGTCGCCGGCATCCAGGAGCACTACGCCGGGCACTCGGTCGTTCGCACGAGCGCGATCGACCAGCATCACGATCAGATCCGGTTCGAGTGGGAGTTGCGCGCAGCCGACGGCGCGGTTGTGGTCGCGGGCGTCGACTACGGCGAGCTCGCGCCCGACGGCCGCCTCCAGTCGATCACCGGCTTCTTCGGCCCGGTCGCGCAGGAGGAAGCCGCGTGAACGGGAGGGCGTTGATGCGGATCGATGCCCTCGGATGCGCGATCGCGACTGATTTAGCTATAGCGCGCGAGGGGTTGCTCGTCGCAGCCGTGTTCGCGGCGACCGTGGCCGTCGCGTTGACGTGGTCGTTCGCGTCGGACTCACTCGTCGCCACCGGCATGAGTGTGCTGGCCTTCGGGAATGTCGCGTGGGGCGCAGCAGTCGTGCTCGCGCTCGCGGCCGGCCTCGCCGAAGGTGCCGATGCGTGGCTGCTCGCGGCAACCATCCCCTACACGTTGGTGCTCGCGTTCATGCAATGGCGCTCGCTCCGTACCGACCTGCGTACGGGAGCGCTGGTTTCGTAGCATCGCCCGCGTGACCGACGCGACAGTTGAACCTGCGTTCCCCATCGAAGAGAGCCTCATCGGCGTGATCGGGCTCGAGGTCGATCCAACCGACGAGATCGGCGTGCTCACCGGCCGGCTCGGCGTCGTTCCTGGCGTGTGCCAACCGATGGGCATTGTGCATGGGGGTACGTACGCGGCGATCAGCGAGACGCTCGCGTCGATGGGTACCGCCACCGCGGTCCGCCCCAACGGCGGGATCCCGCTCGGGCAGTCGAACAACACGAACTTCTTGCGCCCGGTGCGTGAGGGGACGGTGCACGCGGTCGCGACCGCGTTCCATCGCGGTCGTACGAGTTGGATCTGGGACGTCGAGATGCGCGACGACGCAGGCAAGCTGTGCGCGGTGTCGCGCGTGACGATCGCCGTGCGATGAACGGCAAGGTGCGGATCGGGTTCTTCTCGTTCACCGAGATCACCGATCCCGCCGAGCACCGCTCGTACAACGAGTGGCACATGTACGACCACATGCCCGAGCAGTTCCCGATCGCGGGCATCGTGTACGGGCAGCGTTGGGTTTCGACGCCGGCATGCACCGCGAGCCGGGCCGCAAGCAGCGGGCCGCTGGCGGCAACGCACTATCTCACGCTCTATCTGATGTCGGATCCCGTACGCGCGACGCTTCGAGAGTTCTACGAGCACGGACGCGCGCTCGCGAAGGTCGGGCGATTCCATCAGCACCGCCGCGCGTTGCTCTCGGGGCCGTTCCTGGTGACCGGTATGGCCGCGGCGCCGCGGGTGCTCGTTCGCGCGGAAGCGGTGCCGTATCGCCCACACTCAGGCGTCTATGTGATCGTCGATTCGAAGCCCGTCGCCCTCGACGAGCTCGTCGCCGCGCCGGGCGTGGCTGGCGCCTGGTCGTTCGCCGGCACCGACGAGTACACCGATCTCCCGTGGGCGACGAAGGGTCGCGGGGTCACGGTCTGTTGGCTCGACGGCGACGCGCCCGCTGTCGACGCGACAACCGCTGAGTTCGCCGGCCCGTTCGAGACCATCGGGCCGCACGACTGGAATTGGTTCGAATGAACCGTGCCGGCGGACGGTCCGTATGCTCCGCCGAGTGAATCGGCTCGGCGCCCCTGAGGCCTAGCCGTCAACGACGGTACGCGCCCACTGGTAGTCGACCTTGCCCGTTGGTGTCCGCGCGATCTCGGCCACGACGAACAGCGCGCGTGGCAACTTGTAGCCCGCGAGGTGCGCGCGCCCGTGATCGCGGATCGCTTCGAGCGCGGGTGCCACGCCGGGGTCGTCGGCCGCGACGATCGCCACGACCCGTTCTCCGAATCGTTCGTCGGCGACCCCGACGACGACCGCGTCGGCGACACCGGGCGCCGTCTTCAAGACGGCTTCGACTTCTTCGGGATACACCTTCTCGCCGCCGGTGTTGATGCATTGCGAGCCACGCCCGAGCAGGTGCACTGTGCCGTCGGCATCCATCGTCGCCATGTCGCCGGGTAATGACCACCGCGTGCCATCGATCTCCGCGAACGTGCGCGCCGAACGCTGCGGGTCCTTGTAGTACCCGAGCGGGACCCGGCCGCGGGTGGCCAGCCGACCGACCTGTCCCGAACCCGGCGCGATCGGCCGCAGGTCGTCGTCGACGAGCATCGTCTCGGCCTTGGCGGCAAACGTGAGCGAAGGTGGTACGACGCCGTTGCGGGTCGTGACCGCGACCGCTTGCGCGGGCGACTCCGACGATCCGATGCCCTCGACGATCGCGAGCAGGCTCGGGATCGCGGCGATGAGGTCTTCCTTGACTGCGCCCGACAACATCGCGCCGCCCGAGCCGAGTAAGCGCAGGCTCAACGTGTCCCACCCGGTGGGATTTGCCTGCAGCGTGTCGAGGAGCGGCCGTGCGGTCGCGTCGCCGGTGAGGTTCATATTGTTCACCCGTTCGCGTTCGACGAGATCGAGCACGCGCGCGAAGTCGAGCGAGCGGTGGGGAAAGAGCACGACCTTGCCGCCGCCGAGCAGCGCGCCGAGCACCGACCATTGCCCGCTCGCGTGCACGAGCGGTCCGAGGCCGAGGGTGACGAACTGATCGGGCCCGGGGTCGTCGGAGGGGAGGAACGCGCGCAGCCTTTGGGCCGGATTGTCGACGACCGACACCGCGATCTGCCCTGGATCAGCGATCGGGGGCCCGCCGGGATTTCCGCCCCCGAGGGCGGCAAAGAAGATGTCTTCGTGGCGCCAGACGACGCCCTTCGGCATACCGGTGGTGCCGCCGGTGTAGAGCACGTAATGGTCGTCGCCCGAACGTCCCTCGAAGTCACGCGCCGCTGAGCCACGCGCGACGAGCGCCTCGTGGTCGTCGGTGTCGTACCAGCACTGCACGAGGTCGGCGTCGTCGGCAAGCGACGCGATCTCGGCCGGCGTGTAGCGCCAGTTCACGTTGATCGGGACTGCACCGCGCTTGTAGCACGCGAGGAGCAGCTCGACGTGCGCGATCGAGTTCGAAAGGCACAGGCCGATGTGGCCGCGAGGGAGTTCATGGGCGAGCCGCGTCGCGCGGTCGTCGAGCTCGCGGTAGGTGCGGCGATCGTCGCCCGCAACGAGCGCGACCCGTTCGGGGACCGCGTCGGCGACGCGTTCGAACAAATCCGCGAGGTTGAAGCCGGCCACTACCATCGATTCTGGCATGACGGAGCTCGAACACATGCGGGTGCGAGCCGACGGCGCCCTCCCGAGCGCGCGCTACACGACCGTCGCGTTCGCGGAGCTCGAGTTCGAGAGGCTGTGGTCGCGGGTGTGGCAGGTCGCGTGCCGCGAGGAGGAACTCGCCAGCCCAGGCGCGTACGTCGAGTACACGATCGGCGACGAACGCGTGCTGATCGTACGAGGCGACGACAGCGCCATCCGCGCGTTCCACAACACGTGCCGTCACCGAGGGACGCAGCTGCTCGAAGGCGCGGGGGTTCTCGACGACGCCTGCATCCGCTGCCCGTACCACGGGTGGGCGTATGCACTCGACGGGCGCCTCGTGCACGTCCCCGACCGCGCCGACTTCACCGACCTCCCCGACGACGTCACGCTCGGACCAGTGCGCGCCGAGTGCTTCGGCGGCTTCGTCTTCGTGAATCTCGACGCGCACGCCGAGCCGCTCATGGAGTTCCTCGAACCGCTTCCGACCCTTCTCGCGCCGTATCGCCTCGAGTGCATGCGGTTCCGCGGCTATCGCACGACGATCATCGACGCGAACTGGAAGGCCGTCGTCGACGCCTTCAATGAGGGCTACCACGTGCAGGGCTTGCACCCGCAGATCCTGCCGTGGACCGACGACGTGAGCATCGCGTACGAACAGTTCGGTGTGCACGCGCGTTACGGTCGCCTGCCGGGCGCGCGCCGCACGCTGCGGCCGAGTCCGCGCCTTCGACTGGGCACGGACGACGCCGACGAGGGCGAGATTCTCGCCGGCCTCGTCGCGGGCCTCGGTGGCGCGTTCCTCGCCGACGAACGGGCCGCGGTCGATGAGTTGCGGACGTCGGGTCCGCCGGCCGGCCAGTCGTTGCTCGAGGCGTATCAAGAGCGGCGCATGCAGTTGCTTGCGGCGCGGG
>JBEVDP010000280.1:0-5285 GCA_040513235.1 Acidimicrobiia bacterium
TCTTCGTCGAGCTCCTGCGCGATGACGCGGATCTCGCCGGTCTCGACGTCGATCTCGACGAGCGCTTCTTCGGCGGCGTCGGGCATGCGCTTGTAGGCAGTGACGAGTGCGTTCGCCAACGCTTCGAGCATGATTTCTTCCGAGATGCCCTTCTCGATTGCCAGCGCCGAGAGGGCTTCGAGCATCTCCGGATTTCTCATGACGTCTTCTCCTTCGCGCGTGCGCTCGTCTTCTTCCGCTTGGCGGAAGTCGACGGCGACGGCGAGCCCCACTCGAAGACCGTGCGAGCCTTGGTGACCGCGGCGTAGGGAATCGCCTCGGTGGTGCCGTCGGCGTCGACGACGAAACCGTCGGCGTCGGCCGAGACACAGACGCCGCGCACACGTCGCGGTCCGCTCTCCGTGTGGAAGGTGGTGGAAATGGTCTCGCCGACCGCGGCCGCGAAGTGCGCGGGCGTGCGCAGTGGCCGTTCGACACCGGGGCTGCTCACCTCGAGGAGGTAGGCGCCGGACACAGGGTCGGCTTCGTCGAGCAGCGGTGAGATCGCGCGGGTCGCCTCGGCGATGGCGTCGATGTCGACGCCGCCCTCGCGGTCGATCAGTACCCGGACCGTGCGGGCCTTGCCCGAGCCCGCGACCTCGACGTCGTAGACGGAGCATCCGAGCGCGCCGACAACCGGCGCGACCAGGTTTCGGATGTCGTCGGCGCGTGCGGGGGCCACAGGGCTTGACCTCTGGGTGCGGGGCGGGGGGCGGATCGCAGAAAAAAACGTGGGCCGAAGCCCACGTTGACGGTCCGACGCGGGACCGGCGGATAGGAACGGCAAGGATGTTACCACTCCCGCTTGACGAGCACCGTCGGACAAACCGTCGTATACAGGCGGATTTAGACCAGTCGGCGGTCGGTGGCCCAGCGGGCGAGCTGGTGGCGGGTCGAGAGCTGCAGCTTGCGCAGCACCGACGACACGTGGGTCTCGACGGTCTTCACCGAGATCGCGAGCTCGCGGGCGATCTCCTTGTAGGTATAGCCGCGGGCGATCAGCCGCAGGACCTCGTGCTCCCGGCCGGTCAGGAGATCGAGGTCGGGATCGGCGGATGCGGGTGGCAGGCCGGTGAAGGCGTCGAGCACGAAGCCCGCGAGGCGCGGCGAGAACACGGCGTCACCCTGAGCCACGCGTTCGATCGCGTCCTGGAGCTCGGCAGGCGCAATCGTCTTGGTGACGTAGCCGCGCGCGCCGGCGCGGATGGCGAGGATGACGTCTTCGGGCGCGTCGCTCACCGAGATCGCAAGGAATCGGGTTTCGGGGTGCGTGGTCAGCACGTCCCGAATGACACGGGCACCCCCGCCGGCCGGCATATGAACGTCGACGAGCACGACGTCGGGCGACCGTTCCCGGATGAGCTCGATCGCCGCATCAACCTCCGACGCGGTGCCGACCACGTCGACGGTCGCGCCCAGTTCGGCCCGCACGCCGGACAGGAACAGCTGGTGGTCGTCGACGAGGAACACGCGTGTCGTCACGTCACATTGTCCCTGGCGCGGCGGGGCAGCGACAGCTCGAGCTCGGTACCCGTCTCGGGCCGGCTGCGGATGCGGGCGTCGCCGCCGAGGCGGGTCAGTCGCCCGACCACCGAAACGGCCAGGCCGCCCCGGTCGGCCGCGACCTCGGCCGGGTCGAACCCGCGGCCGCGGTCGCGCACGAACACGACGGCGGCATCGTCGCGCACCTCCAGGTACACGGCGATCTTGTCGGCGCCGGAGTGCCGCGCCGCGTTGAGCATGCCTTCGCGCGCCGCGAGCAGGAGCGGCTCCAGGCCGGCGAGCGGGCAATCGCGAACCCGCACGACTTCGATCTCCACTCCGTATTCGGCCTCGGTGCTGGCCGCCACGTCTTCGAGCGCCTCGCCCAGCGACGCGTCGGGGTTCTCGGCGTGGGCGGTGCCGTTCGGTCCGGGCTCGCGCCCGGCGAGCAACCACCCGCGCAACTCGCGTTCCTGCATGCGGGCGAGGCGCACGACCTCGCGCGGATCGTCGGCGCGTCGTTGCACGAGTGCGAGCGTCTGCAACACCGAGTCATGCAAGTGCGCGGCCATGTCGGCGCGCTCGTCGGCACGGATGCGATCGCGCCGCTCCTCCACGAGCGCATTCGCGAGCCGCCACAGTCCCGGACCGACCACGAGCGCGAGACCGGTGAGCACGACCAGCGCGGCAACGACGCCGGACCACAACGCGGCCCACGAGCCCGCGCTCGCGATGAACACGATGATTCCGCCGAGTATCAAGAACCCACCGACAATCGCACGCGCAACCGCGCCCCGTCGCGTGCCGACGATCGTGACGATCGCTTCGCTCGCGGCCGGGGGTAGCCGGTCGAGCGCGGGCCACGACGACGTCTCGGGCAGGTCGTCGTGCTGCACCGGGCGCATCCACAACAAGCCGATGCCGATGGCGGCGACGGTGAGCGGCCACACGATTGCGTCGCCGAGCCACAGGCCCGACGTGCGTGCCAGCAGCATCGTGCCGAGCACGACCGCGGCCAAGGCGCCCGCCTGGACGAGGTCGAGATCCGGTCGCGGCGCCGGTTCCGACGCGGCCGGCGGTGCCATCAGCAACCAGCCCGCGCCGTAGAGGAGGAGGCCGAGCCCTCCGGCCAGCGTCAGCACGACGAACGCGAGTCGGACCAGGTTGGCGTCCACACCGAGGTGCGCGCCGATCCCCGCGGCGACGCCCGCGATGATGCGGCCGTCGTTGCGGCGCGCCACGGGGATGTGGTGCTGGCTTGCCATCAATCGATTGTCGCGCCGTCGGGCCTGGTTGCTGTTCGGGGATGTCCCCGATCGCCGTGATCGCACCGGCCGCCCCGATCAGGGTGATTCCCGATGGCGGCAGCCACCGCGGCGGCCGACGATGAGTCGCATGGAACCGCCGGCGTCCGGCCCTCCCCCCTCAGCACCGCCCCCACCGCCGCCGCCGGCGCCGCAGATGCCGTTCCCGCCACCGCCACCGCCCTCGCCGCCGCTTGGGTCACGGCTGCGCCGCAGCCGGACCGACCGGATGCTGGGCGGGGTGGCGGGCGGCATCGCCCAGACCTACGGCTGGGACGCCACGCTCGTCCGCTTGGCGTTCTTCATCGCCGCGCTGTTCGGGATCGGGATTCCCGCCTACGTCGTCGCGTGGATCGTCATCCCGCCCGAAGACGGCGACGGCGAACCCGAGCGCCGCGAAGGCCCGGCGATGATCGCTTTGCTGTTGCTGGGCGTCGGTGTGCTGTTGCTCGGCGGGCGGTTGCTGCCGCATGGTCATCGCATCGTCGATGTCATGTGGGCGGTCGCGCTCATCGGTGGCGGCCTGTTCGTGCTCGTCATGCGGTCGAACCGCACCCAAGACGCCGGCGGCTCGAACATCGAGTACGGACCACCGGCGCCCCCGCCCACGTACGCATTCGTGCCGCCGGACGCGCCGAGCGACGCATCGACCGAACCCGGCGACACGGCCGCGGCACCAGCCGCAAGCGATGCTGCGGATGCGGCCGCTCCCGATGCTTCCGTGGTGCCGAGCGCGACCACCGAGAGTGCGTGGACGCAACGCGCGCCCTGGCCGTATTGGCCGGAGGACCCGCCGCGCCACCCGCGTCACCCCCGCCACCCGCGTCCTCCGCGCCACCGTTCCTTCCTCACGCCCTTGACCATCAGCATCTTGTTGATCGGTGCGGGCGTCGCCGCGTTGCTCGACGCAACCGGCGCGATGGACGTCGACCCGGTCGCCGTCGGCGCGCTCGGGTTGGGTGTCATCGGGCTCGCGCTCATCGTGTCGGCGTGGGCCGGGCGCGCGTACGGGTTGGTGCCGATCGGCGTCGTGCTGTCGATCGTGCTCACGATGCTGACGATCATCGACGTTCCTTTCGAGGGTGGCGTCGGCGACAAGCGCTACCACCCGACGACGCCGAGCGAGCTCGAGGACGAGCAACACCTCGCGATGGGGCAACTGACGCTCGACCTGCGCGACGTCCGGTTCCCCGCCGGAACAACGACGATGGAAGCGACGGTCGCGATGGGGCAACTGCAGGTGCAAGTGCCCGATGACATAACCGTCGAGGTGCACGCCGAAGCCGGCATGGGTCACATCATGGTGTTCGGCGTCGAGGACGAAGGCATCTCGCCCGAGCGCGACGTCACGGTCGAAGCGTCCGGCGCTCGCACCCTCGAACTCGACCTCCGCGTCGGGATGGGCGAGGTCGACGTGAATCGCTACGCGAACCCCACGACGATCATCCAGGAAGACCAATGAAGCGCCATCGCTTCAACGCCGCCGCGGGCGGGATGGGTCTCGTCTTCGTCATCCTCGCGGTCGGGTTCTTCCTCGACGCGATCGACGTCTGGGACGCCGAAGTCGCCTGGCTGGCGCCGGTCTTCCTGATCGCGTTCGGCGCCGCGGGCGTGGTGTCGAGCGTCGCGCGAGGCGGCCGGTCCGACCCGCCGCCGCCGCAGTTCGACCCCGCGTGGGCCGGGCCACCTGCCGCGCCCCCTCAACCCCCGTCCCAACAACAAATGCCGCCTGAAACACCGACCGACCCCTGGACGCCACCCGAATCCCCCACATCCGAACCGGAGGAGGCCGTGTGACCACGCTCGTCGAGGCGCCCGGCGCCGTCGCCTTCGTCGACGTGGTCGGCTTCACCGCGTTCACCGAGCGCTACGGCAATCGTTCGGCCGTCGAGATCGTCGACCGTATCGAATCCGTGACCCGCAGCACGCTGCCCGCCGATGCCTGCCTCGTGAAGCTTCTCGGCGACGGTGCATTGCTGTGGTTCGGTCGAGCGTCGACGGCGGTTCCCGCCACGGTCGAGGTCGTGGAACGCCTCGCGAGTGGCGACCCGTGCGTGCCGTGTCGCGCGAGCGTGCACTACGGACACGTCGCGTGGCGCGGCGGCGATGTCCTTGGTCGCGACGTGAACGTCGCGGCGCGTCTCTGCCCGCTCGCGCGATCCGGCGAAGTGCTGTGCTCCGCGACCGCGCGCGCCGCGACGAATCCACTCGACGCGGATTTCGAGCTGGTTGGCAACATCGCGTTGCGCGGCATCGAACGGCGCATCGACGTGTACCGCGCACAGGCGCACGCACTTGGTTATACGCCGAAGAGCTCTCTCAGTTCGGCGGGGGCGACTGTCTCCAGTTGGGAGTAGGTGCAGCTGGCGGGGTCGCGGTCGTCGCGCCAGTGGCGGAAGCGGCCGTTGTGCCGGAAGCGGCCGTTCATCAGGCCCTCGTACGCGACTTCGCACACGCGCT
>JBEVDP010000281.1:0-3571 GCA_040513235.1 Acidimicrobiia bacterium
GCGCCGCGCGCGGCCCGCGCGTGGGCGACGAGCGGGTCATGAAACCGTAACACGGGTCGCACGGCCTAGCGATAGCGGGCGGCGCCTCCAACAACCAACGCAAAAACATAGCCCAACGTGGCCACGGGCTCCCGAAGGACACGACCGGCGTGCGCGGCTGACCGACGCGCTGTCAGTCCTGCACCGACGCGTCGCGCGCGCCGAGCGCGGGAGCGACCTCGGTCACTCGCAGCTCCACATGGCGCTGCGCGAGCGCGTCGGGCATGCCGCCGACGTTGGCCCGGCAAAACACGTGCTCGACGGCTCGAGCGTGGTGTCGTAGAGCGCGTCCCAGGGACATGCCCACGGCTCCGGGTTCCGCAGGTCGAAGGAGATGCCGACCTTCACGGACTGCCGTCCTCGCACTGGCGGCGCGCCGGTGTCAGCTCGCGACCGGCCACCCGTTGAGCTCCGCCACCAAGGCGCGCAGTGCGCGCGGCGTGCCGAGGTACGCACGATCGAGGACCGCGCGCTTCAGGAAGAAGTGAACGTCGGCCTCCCACGTGTAGCCGATGCCACCGTGGACCTCGACCGCGCGACGGCCCGCGTTCGCGGCGATCTCGGTGATGTGCGCGTTCGCGAGCGCCGCGAAGCGCGTCGCGTCCTCTGGAACGTGGTCGTACGCGTGGGCCGCGTACCAGTAGAGGCCCTTCGAGGGATGGACCTCGAGCGCGACGTCGGCGATCTGGTGCTTGAGCGCCTGGAAGTGCCCGATGGTCACGCCGAACTGCTCGCGGGTGTTCGCGTAGTCGACCGCGAGCTCGAGCACCCGGAGACCGGCGCCGAACGCGTCGGCGGCCAGCAGCACGAGCCCGGCGTCGAGCACGGCCCGCGTGACGTCGGCGCCGCCGTCGAGCGGTTCGTGCGGCACGCCGTCGAACGTGACGGTCGCGAGGCGGCGGGTGCGGTCGATGCCGTCGAGCGGCTCGATCGCGATACCCGAGGACGTGGCGTCGACGAGCGAGAGGCCGCGCCGCGTGCCGACGACGATCAGGTCCGCGCCCTCCGGGTGGAGCACCCAGTCCTTCGTGCCGGACAGCGTGGCGGACGATCCCATCTCCCAGTCGTGCGGCAGCCATCCCTCGCCCTCTTCCGCGAGCGCGACGGTGGCACGCAGCTCGCCGGACGCGAGCCCGGGGAGCCAGCGCTGCTTCTGCGCGTCGGTGCCGCCGCGGGCGAGGGCGATCGTCGCCATGACGTGCTCGGTGAAGGGCCCAGGGGCCACCGAGTAGCCGAGGACTTCGGCGGCGACGGCGACGTCGAGCAGCTCGAAGCCGGACCCGCCGTGCTCCTCGGGCACGACGAGGCCGAGGAGCCCGAGCTCGGCCAGACCGCGCCAGAGGTCGGGGTCGACCCCGCCGCCCGCGTCGAACACCTCGCGCACCTTCGCGAGGGGGTACTCGTTGGCGAAGTACCGCTTCAGCGTGTCCTGGAGCAGGTACTGGCTCTCGTCGAGGTCGAAGTCCACTGGTCGTCGCTCGTTTCTCGGAGGTGTGTGCCGACGTTCCGCGCCGGCGCGGGTGGGTGCCGGACGCGTCAGCCCGCGGCGTCGATCAGCGCGAGCACCTGTGAGGGCACGACCTTCAACATCGCGTTGCGCGGGAGGTCGTCCACCACGCGGATGCGCACCGGCACGGAGTACGGAGGGAGCCGAGTGCGGACCCAGTCCTGCAGCTCGGGCTCGGGTGGCGCGGTCGCGTCCGGCGCCAGCGTGACCGCAGCGACCGGCACCTCGCCCAACGTGGGGTGCGGGCTCCCGACCACGGCGGCGTCCGCGATCGCCGGGTGCTCCCGCAGCGCCTCTGCCACCTCGTCGGCCTGCACCTTGAAGCCGCCGCGGATGATGACCGAGTCGGCACGGCCGTGGATCCAGACGAAGCCGTCCTCGTCCATGTGCGCGAGGTCGTTCGTGCGAATCCACCCCGAGGCCGCGTCGACGGGACGCCGGCTCGGGTCGGCCTCGAGGATGCCGATCTCGCCACGGGGAAGCTCGTCACCGGTGTCCGGGTCGATGATGCGGATCTGGGTGCCGACGAACGCCCGGCCCACGCTGCCGCGCTTCACGCGCACGAACTCGCGGTCGTCGGGCCCGAAGCCGGTGACCGCGCCGAGGAACTCCGTGGCGCCGTATGCCCGCACGACCGGGATGCCGTACACCTGCTCGAACTCGTCGGACGTTGCGAGGTCGACCGGCGCCGACGCGGCCGAGAAGACCTCGCCGCTTTCGAGGTACTCCGGCGGCACCTTCGCGTCGAGCAGCATCCGGAGCGTCGCGGGCGGCGCGCCGAGCCGCCGGGGCCGGTGCTCCTTGACGAGCTCCGCCCACTTCCACACGTCGAAGCGGTCCATGAGCGCGGTCGGGCGTCCCCGCCACACCGTGCCCACCGCACCGGTGGCCCCGCCGATGCTCACCAGCGGGACCGCGTTGATCGACACCCCACGCTTCCACGGCGCGCGCGGCTCGGGCGGCGGCGCGCCCTTGAGGGCGTCGTAGGACAACGGGACGCGCTTCGGCCGTCCGGTGGTACCGCTCGTGAGGATCGTGACCGCCGCGTTCGGGACCGCCACGTAGTGGTCGCCGGCGAGGTCGCACTCGGTGCCCTCGACCCGGCGCACCGGATGCTCGCGGTCGCCGGTCAGCTCGATGCCCAGCGTGCCCGCGTCGCGCGCGGCGTCGACGAGGCCCACCCGACGCCAGTCCTCGCTGTCGGCGATCAACACCCGCAGGTGCAGCTCGCGTACGTCCTCGCACATCGCGGCGTCGGGCTGGATCGGCGTGACCAGCACCGCGCACCGGTGGCGGTTCAGGATGCTGAGGTAGGCGCCGTAGGTGTGCGGGCGCTCGCGGAGCACGAGCCCCACGCCGTCGCCCTCCGCGAGCCCGGCGCCGGCGACGAGCTCGTCGATGCCGTCTCGGATGCGCTGCATCTCCTCCCACGTCCACCACGCACCCTCGTACTTGACGGCGGGACCGTCGGGTTCGTCGGCAAACAGCTGGTCGATGCGCTCCGCGATGTGCACTGGTGGCGATCCTCTCGGCCTCGGTCGGGCGCACAGTACCTCCGCGTCCCGGACCGGGCGCAATGCGGCAGCGTGTCGCGCGTCGGCGTCGCTCGGAGCGGCTGCTCAGTGCGACGGCGCGGCACCGGGCAGGCGCCGCACACGCCGTGTTCGCAGCCGAGGTGCGTGCGATCCGCGGCCGATCCGTGGAGGTCCGACGCGGGTCGAGCCCGTCGGCGGCGGACTCGGCCGCGGCGCCGAATGCCTCATCGGCGTGTTGCCCGCAGGCAGGGCGACGCCGTCGTTCGCACGCCTTGCTCCAGTGTGCGGAACCACCTAGCATTCGCCCCAACGACTCACAAGGGGGAAGTGGTGGTCGACGTCCAGCGTCGCCCGGCCGGACGGTCGGGCCCGCGAGCGCGCAAGGCGCGCACGAGCGTACGGGGGGCGACGCGGTGAACGGTACCCGTGCCCGGTTCATCGGCGGCAAGTTCGTCCGCCTCGTGGTCACGCTCCTCATCGTCACGTTCAT
>JBEVDP010000282.1:0-2991 GCA_040513235.1 Acidimicrobiia bacterium
AGGAGCCCGCGTTCCGGTGCACGGAGATCCGGCGCCGGGGCCCGACCGCGGTCGCGGCGCGGGAGTACGCCGGGTTGTGCGGCATCAACCGCGCGTTCCTGCGGGCCGACGACGCGTGGCGCGCCGAACTTCGCGCGACAACGGTTGCGGAACTTGTCGGCGTGGCCGTGAAGGACGCGCCACCCGCAGCCCTCGAAAAGGCGGTGCGTTGGATGGCGGCGACAGTCCGAGCGACTTAGCGCCTTTGCGTCCGAGGGACTTAGCGCCTTTGCGTCCGAGCGACGTAACGCCTTCGCGTCCGCGCGACTCAACGCCCGGCGCGGGGCCGCTTGCCGTGGTTCGCCTTGTTGCGGCGGCTCCGCAGCTTGCGCTTCTTCGTCTTCTTCGACATAAGGGCGAGAGACTACCTCCCCGATAGCCTCGACACCCGATGGAGAACCTCGGGCTGGTCGGCTTCACGGGTGCGGGTGCGAACCGGTTGTTCAGCGCGCTCACGGGTCTGCCTGCGCCGAGCGAGTACGAGGCCGCCATCGGCATTGCCACCCTGCCCGACGAGCGCCTCGCGCGGCTCGCGGTCATGTCGGAGTCGAAGAAGGTCGTGCCGACCGGATTCGAGCTCGTGCACCTTGCGCTGCCGCCGGGCTCGAAGCCCGGTGAGGGCCTGGGCGCCAAATTCCTCGGTGCGCTGCGCAACTGCGACGCCATTCTGATCGTGCTGCGCGCCTTTGCCGAGGGTGGTGTCGACCCCGACCCCGAAGGTGACCTCGCCGCGATCGAGCTCGAGCTCGTGATGGCCGACCTCGACAGCGTCGCCAATCGACTCGAGCGCCAGCGCAAGGGACTCAAGTCGCCCGACAAGGCTGCCGCGGCTGCCGCGCAGGCCGAGGTGGCCGCGCTCGAACGCGCAAACGCGGCGCTGTCCGACGGGACGCCGCTCGTACGCGCGAGTCTCACCGAGGACGAGCTCGCGCAGCTCGCGCCGTCGTTCCTGTTGACCGTAAAGCCGTTGCTCGTCGTGTGCAACACGGGTGAAGAGCCCACCAGCGTTGCACCGATCGCGGGCGCGCTTGCTGTCCCGATCGACATCGAAGCCGAGATCGCCGCGTGCGAGCCCGACGATCGCGACGAGATGCGTGCGATGTACGGCGTCGGCGAGTCGGCGCTCGGCCAGGTCGCGCACGCGTCGTACGACTTGCTCGGGCGGCACACGTTCCTCACCACCGGCGACAAGGAGTCGCGCGCGTGGACGTTCCGCGCCGGCGCCAAGGCGCCCGAGTGCGCCGGCGTGATCCACTCCGATCTCCAACGTGGTTTCATCCGCGCCGAGGTGATCCGATGGGACGATCTGCTCGAGATCGGCTCGTGGTCGAAGGCGCGAGACGCGGGCAAGCTGCGGGTCGAGGGCAAGGACTACGTCGTCGCCGACGGCGACGTGCTGGAGATCCGCTTCAACGTGTGACGACAGGGCGTGCGGTCACGACGTCGCGCGTTCCACTTCGGCCCGCAACTTGTCGAGGGTGCCGGGTGCCGCCTTGAGCGCGGTCCGAGTCGCGCCGCTCAATGCCCAGAGCTTCAGGCGGTCGAGCGACGCTGCCGTTTCCACGCCCAGCACCGACGTCGCCGCGCTCACGGCTCGCTCCGGGCCGACGACGAGCGTCGTGGCCGCAAGGAGTTCGGCGATGTCGTTGGCGAGCAGCGTGTCGGACGCGGCGAGCTCGCTGAATCCGAAGTCGATCATCCACACCTCGCCGTCGGCGGCGACGAACACGTTCGCGAGCCGGAGGTCGCGGTGCGCGACGCGCCGGCTGCGCAGCACGCGGATCTGCTCCCAGATGGCGACGAGCAGGGCGTCTGTGACGGCTTCCGCATCGACGCGGTCGAGCGACTTGCCGTCGATCGCCTCGTACGACAGTACGAACGCCGACGGTTCCGCCGACGCGAGCGCAACGAAGCGCGGCGTGCGCACGCCGAGGTCGCGCGCCGCGAACGCGAGCAGCGCTTCGTGTTCGACCGCGCGGCGCAGCGACGTGTAGCCGCGCTCGTCGCCCAGGTCGCGCGGCAGGACCTTGCGGTACATCCGGAAGAGAAGGTCGGCGCTGCGTTCGTCGCGACCCAGTGCCTTCACGAACAGGTCGCGCCCGTCGACAGTGCGGGCGAAGTATGGAGTCGAGCCGCGCGCGTCGAGACTCGCCTGCTCGATGCTCGCGAGCGGTTCACCAACAGCCGCCATGCCGTCTGCGATGCCGGCCGCGCGCGGCCGGCGCGGGGGGGCGCCCAACAGCACGAGCACGAGCGCGCCCGCGAACCAGCCGACGAACAAGGCCCGGATCGACGACAGGTCGATCGGCGTGACGAGCGCGCGCGACAGCAGCATCCCGATCACGAGCGCGGTTGCGAGATGACGGAACCGGCGCGTCACCCACGGCGCCATCGCGGTCGCGATGGCCATCGTCGCCGCGAGCAGCAACTCCGTCGCGGTCGTGGCGCCCACGACGTCGTCGAGCCACGCGCCGATCTCGCCGACTGCGTCCGCGGACGGCTCGTCGCCCGCGGTGAGCAGCCACGCCAGCGCGACCGCGATGGCGGCCGCGAGGATCGCCGTGGCGAGGGCCCGGCCCCGCCGGAGCACGATGCCGACGACGAGGCCGCCAACGATGACGACCGCGGCCAGGACCCACGTGATCGAGACGATCGCCGAGACGAGCCACGACGGCAGTTCGTCGATCCCGCGGAGGAGGTTGCGGGCGGTCTGCGCGTCGTCGTCGCCCGCGATCCAGCCGAGAACAACGAGCACGAGTACCCCGATCCCGGCGACGACCAGGCGCAACACGTCGGCCGGTGACCGCTCGGTGGACGCAAGGGGGGCTTCGGTCACCTGTACGCCCGGAGCGGTCTCGCTCACCATGACAGCAGCCTGCCACGGCTGCCCGCATGGCAGGCTGACCTGCGTGCCCTGGTTGATTCGTGGTGACGACGTGCTCGCGGCGGCGG
>JBEVDP010000283.1:0-6278 GCA_040513235.1 Acidimicrobiia bacterium
CGGACAGCAGTGCGGAATCGAGCTGCTCGTGAAGGACAACCAGGTCATCGGCTTCGAGCCCTGGCTCGAGTTCCCCTTCAACCAGGGCAAGCTGTGCCCGAAGGGCGTGAAGCGCTATCTCCAGGGCAGCCACCCGGACCGCTTGCTCCATCCGTTGCAGCGCGACCCCGGAGCGCCCGGCGGGTTTCGTCGTGTGTCCTGGGACGACGCGCTCGAGCGCGTCGTCGGCGAGATCCGCCGGATCCAGGCCGAGCACGGCAACGACGCCTTCGCCATGCTGTCGGGGGTCTCGCTCACCAACGAGAAGAGCTACCTGATCGGCAAGTTCGCCCGCCTCGCGCTGCACACGGCCAACCTCGACTACAACGGGCGGTTCTGCATGGTGTCGGCCGGCGCCGGCAACAAGAAGGCGCTCGGCGTCGACCGCGCGCCGAATCCGTGGAGCGACATCCCGCTCGCGGACGTGGTGTGGGTCGCGGGATCGAACGTGGCCGAGACGTTCCCGATCACGACGAGCTACATCTGGCGGGCGCGCGACCGTGGCGCGCGCCTCATCGTGCAAGATCCGCGGGTCGTGCCGCTCGGTCGCACGGCCGATCTGTTCCTCCCGGTCCGGCCCGGAACCGACTCGGCATTGTTCGGCGCGGTGCTGCACGTGTTGATCCGACGTGACTGGCTCGACCACGACTTCATCGACGCGCACACCCTGGGGTTCGACGAGGCCGCGGCCGCAGTCGCCGACATGACACCGGGCTGGGCTGCCGGTGTCACCGGGGTCCCCGTGGCGCGTATCGAGCAAGCCGCCGAATGGTGGGGGACATCGGCGACGGGGATGTTGCTGCACGCCCGTGGCATCGAGCAGCAGTCGAAGGGGGTCGACAACGTCGTTTCGGCAATCAACCTCGGTCTCGCGACCGGTAAGTACGGCAAGCCGGGTTGCTGCGTGTCGACGATCACGGGCCAGGGCAACGGCCAGGGCGGGCGCGAGCACGGGCACAAGTGCGACCAGCTTCCCGGAAACCGCGACATCACGAACCCCGAGCATCGGGCCTGGGTCGCGTCGGTGTGGGAGTGTGATGAGTCGGAGATACCGGGAAAGGGCATCGCGGCCGAGGAGATCATCGAGGCGATCCACGCGGGCGAGATCAAGGGGTTGCTGTCGATCTGTTTCAACCCGCTCGTATCGGCACCCGACGCCAACTTCACCCGCGAAGCGCTCGACAAGCTCGAGTTCTACTCGGTGATCGACTTCTTCTTGTCGGAGTCGGCACACCACGCCGATGTCGTCCTTCCCGGCTCGCTGCACGAGGAGGATGAAGGCACCTCGACGAGCGGTGAGGGCCGCATCATCAAGATCAACGCCGCGGTCGATCCGCCAGGCGAAGCACGGCGCGACTGGGAGATCCTCTGCGCCATCGCCGAGCGGCTCGGCGCCAAGCAGTACTTCACGTACGCGAACACCGAGGAGATCTTCGACGAGCTCTGTCGCGCGTCGGCGGGAGGAACCGCCGACTACAAGGGCGCGACCTGGAAGCGGATCGAGGAGGAGATGGGTCTCTTCTGGCCGGTGCCCGAACCCGGGCATCCGGGAACGCCGCGCCTGTTCGAGGGCGGGAAGTTCTTCCATCCCGACGGCAAGGCGCGCTTCCACGCGGTGCCCTTCCGCGAATCCGCAGAAGTCGTGGACGACGAGTACCCGATCTGGCTCACCACCGGGCGCGTCGTCAGCCAGTACCTCTCGGGGACGCAGACGCGACGCATCGCCGCGCTCGTCGCGCAGTACCCCGAACCGTTGTGCGAGATGCACCCACAACTCGCGCAATCGCTCGGTATCGCCGACGGCGAGCTCGTGACTGTGTCGTCGCGGCGCGGTTCGATGACGCTCCCGGCGCACGTCGTGAACACGATCCGGCCCGACACCATCTTCATTCCCTATCACTGGCCGGGCGCCCAGGCCGCGAACCAACTCACGAACCGCGCGCTCGACCCGATCTCGCGGATGCCTGAGTTCAAGGTCGCGGCCGTGCGCGTGGAGCGGAAGGGATCGCCATGACCGTCGGACAGTTCGGAATCGACGACGCGCCCGTGTTCGTGATCGATCAGAGCCGTTGCATCGGTTGCGAGGCCTGCGTGCAGGCTTGCATGGAATGCGGCACGCATCGCGGGCAGTCATTGATCCATCTCGAACGCATAGACCGCGCCGCGACGACGCAGACCGCGCCGATGGTGTGCATGCACTGCGAGGACCCGACCTGTGCGCAAGTGTGTCCGGCCGATGCGATCAAACAGAACGAGCAGGGGATCGTGCAGTCGGCACTCAAGCCGCGCTGCATCGGCTGCTCGAACTGCGTGATCGCGTGCCCGTTCGGCGTGCCCAAGTACATGAGCGCGATCGACCAGATGATGAAGTGCGACATGTGTACCGACCGCACTTCCGACGGATACGCGCCGATGTGCGCTTCGGTGTGCCCGAGCGAAGCCCTGTGGTACGGCACGCTCGAACAGTTCGACGCGAGCCGCCGCGGATCGCTGCTTCGAGACTTCTTCTTCGGGAGTCAGTCGGTGCGGACAAAGGTGTACACGGTCGTCGATGACCTCGCCGGCGGCCCGCTCGACGTACTCGGCGGCTCGCAGCACGAGTGGCTCGACGACCCGTTCGGACTCGAGACGACATGAGTGAACGGTCACGCCCGGTATGGGAGCGCGATTTCCCGTATGAAGCGCTTGCCGAGGAGGAAGTCACGCGGCGCGAGTTCACGCGTTATCTCGTCCTCGGCGCGGCGGCGATGGCCGGTGCCAACGTCGGACTCGCCGCGTGGACACAGCTCCGGAACATCAACACCGGCGCACCGCGGGCGATCGTCGCGCTCGACGACGTTGCGGTCGGCGACACCTACCTGTTTCGCTACCCGGACGACAATGACCCCGCGGTGCTCTTGCGGGTCGGTGACGCCGAGGTAGCGGCGTTCAGCCAGAAGTGCACGCACCTCGGGTGCGTCGTCTACTACGAGCCCGACGAGGACCGGTGGCACTGCCCGTGTCACGAAGGCAATTTCGAAGCGCTCACGGGCGCAGTCATTTCGGGGCCGCCGCCGCGCCCGCTCGGCCGTATCGACGTCGAGATCCGCGACGGCCAGATCTGGGCGCTCGGGAGCCACCCATGAGAACCTCCGAGCGTGGACGCCGCACGTCTTCCGCGGTGGCGATCTACGTCATCATCCTCGTTGCCCTCCAAGTGTTCCTCATCACCGTCGCGGTCGAGGCATTCCAGACCGACGACGAACTGCTCGGCTGGGCCACGGCCGCCGTCTCGGTGGTTCTGGCGGCGGCGGCGGCGGCGTTCCTCCGATACCTGCGCCCGTGAGCTCCGCGCGAAGCGGCACGGGTCTGATCGCGACGTTGTTCCCGGGTTACTTCGCGCTCGTCATGGCCACGGGCATCATCGCGATCGGCGCCGACCAGCAGGAGATTTCCTGGCTCGCCGATGCGCTCTATGTGATCGCCGCCATCGCGTACGTCGTGCTCGCGGTTCTCGTCGTGGCTCGGCTCGTGCTGTTCCCGCGCTTGTTGCTCGCGGATCTCACGAGCCACGCCAAGGGCTTCGCGTTCCTCACGATCGTCGCGGGTACCAACGTGCTCGGTGGCGCGTCAGCGACGATCCACGGCTGGTGGGGCCTGGCCCGAGGGATGTGGTGGTGCAGCGTCGTGCTCTGGACGGTGCTCGTGTACACGACGCTCATCGCGGTCGTGCTGCGCCGCGGCAAGCCCGGCATCGCTGCCGTCAACGGAACTTGGTTCTTGCTGACAGTGTCGGTCGAGTCGATCGCAGTCGTCGGCGCCCTCTTGCTTTCGCGCGATCGCAGCGACGCGCTCGCGTTCGCGTGCCTGGCGGCGTTCACGCTGGGCGTGGTCTTGTACCTGATCGTCATGACCCTCGTGTTCTCGCGGTGGACGCTGCACCCACTCGATCCCACCGAAGTCGATCCACCTGCTTGGATCGCGGCCGGCGCGGTTGCGATCACCGTGCTCGCCGGATCCACGTTGTTGTTGGCTCGGGAGACGTCCCCGCGGATCGAACGCCTCGAACCGTTCCTGGAGGGTGTCGTCATCCTCGCCTGGGCCACGGCGACCTTCTGGTTCCCGCTGATGATCGCTATCGGCGTGTGGCGCCACGTCATCGAGCGCGTCCCGCTGCGCTATAGCCCCGCGTACTGGTCGCTGGTGTTCCCGCTCGGCATGTATGGCGCGGCCACGTTCCGCATGCGGGCCGCGATCGATCTCCAGGAACTCGGCTGGCTCGCGAAGCTGATGCTCGTCGTCGCGGCCGCCGCGTGGACGTTGACGTTCGCCGGGCTCGTGTTCACCGCCCTACGACGCGCACCATCGGGAGCGAAGTGACGACACCAGGCTCACTGCCCGGAGCGCTGACGCCGTCGAGGAGCCGTTGCAGCGCGTACGCCATGCGACGCGCCCGCGCCTTTGCGACGTCGGACACCGGGCCGCGGAAGCCGTCGTCGACGACTTCGTCGAACAACTCCAGCCAGCGCGCTTGCTCGCGCTGCACCACCATCGGAAACAAAAGGTTGTTCTCCTTCTGGATGTGGAAGCGCGTGTCGACTTCGAGCCCCTCGAGGCCTTCGAACAACCGCCGGTACGACACGCAGCCGTCGGCGGGAGCGCGGTAGTTATCGGTGAGCGCTCGCAACCGCTGGAGGATCTCACCCGCGGCGTCGTGTTCTCGCATCATCATGGAGATCGGGTTCGCGACACTTCCGCAGTGGAACGTCGGCGGTTCCTGCGCGATCGCCGGTTCCCGGATCATCGGGAAGAGCACGCGCCAGCGCTGGATAAGTGTTCACGACATCGCCGAGCTGGTACGTACGTCGATTGTCTTCACGATCGGATCTCCTTGCTGAGGGGGAACATCACACAGCGACACTGAGCGCCGTGATGGCGACGACGGCGACGCCGAGGAACAGCTGGCGCATCCCGAGCACCTTCGCGGGCACGGGCGGCCGCCGCACCCACACGACTTGCGCGACGAGCAGAGCCGCCACGGCTACCGTGCCCAGAGCCACACGGCGGTCGACCGAGACGGCGACGGCAGCGACGGCGGCACCAGCGAACTGCGCGCGATCGCTCGTTCTCACCGTGCGGGCTTTGTCGCGCAACCGGCCGATTTGGACGCGCACGAACGGGATCGAGGCGATGGCGCGCGCGGCGAGGAGGAGCCACAGGGCCGCGGCGAGCTGCGCCCCGTCGCCACCTGCGAGCACGATGCTCGCGGCGACGGACGCGATACCAACGGCACCGCAGACCTCCGGGAGCAGGCGCCGGCTGCGGCTCCGCATGTCGAACCACAGTTCGATGCCCACGAGCGGGAGCGCGAGTGCAGCCGGCGCGGCCCAAGCCCACCCGGCGAACACCCCGGCGGCCGTCGCGAGCGCGACCAGGGCGGCGAGCTCGGCAATGGCAATGCGGGCCGCCAACCGCGTACGCCGAAGCCGGCGGCGACGCCATCGGTCGACGAGCACGATCTTGAGCGGTGATCGAGCCATGAACGCGACGAACGCGGCGACGGCCAACAGCAAACCTGGCCACGAGGGCGCGACGAGCAGACCGAGAAGCACCGGCTCGGCGGTGAGGCCCCAGCCGCCGTGTTCGTCGGGGATTGCGACGGAGCGCCAGGCCGCCCGCGGGCGCGCGGGCGCGAAGGTCGAATCACTCGCCGTACTCATGGCGCGGCTGCGGACGCTTCGTGCAGCGCGTCAAACCGGCGGCGGTCGAATTCCATATGTGGATCATCGGCGCGGCGGGAGGATGCGGGCAGGGTCGAACGTCCCGAACCAAATGCGTCGGGCCCGAGGGGGACGTTCGGCCCTATTGGCGGGCACCGGATCGGACGACGCTCTTCGTATGAGCAACGCTTGGCTCGAGGCACTTTCGCCCGACGAGTGTGTGGAGCTTCTCAGCGAACACACGGTCGGGCGCATCGCCGTCGTCGTCGACGACTTTCCCATCGTGCTACCGGTGAACTACCGGCTCGTCGAGGGGACTCCCCACATTGGGGTCGCGGTGCGTACCCGAGCGGGCGGCGTCATCGAACGCGCGCCGACGAACGTTGCCTTCCAGATCGACGGGATCGACCCGTCGCACCGCCAGGGGTGGTCGGTCCTCGTGCGTGGCGTGCTCCACCACATTCAAACCGACCCGGATGCCACGGAGTTCATGGCTCGCTTCGATCCCGAACCGTGGATTCTCGCGGAGCGCGATCAGTG
>JBEVDP010000284.1:0-3264 GCA_040513235.1 Acidimicrobiia bacterium
CGCAGGTCGCCCCGTTTCGCACGATCGTCGGTCTCGATCTTCACTTCGACGGGCCCGATGAAGTGGTAGCCCTCGTCGCGGGCGTGCTCGCGCACCGCCTCTTGGAGTTCGCGCTCGAGGGCGTCGGTGAACCCGGCGAACCGCTCGATGTCGGCGGGGGCCAGGCCGACGGTGAAGCGGTTGGGCGCGACGGGACCTCGCACGCCGAGCGTGCGGCCGGCATCGACCTCGCGCACCAGCCGGCGTCCGATCTCGACCGGTTGCAAGCCGCTTCGGAACGCCTTGGTGAAGGCGCCTTCGACGAGCCGTTCAAGCCTCCGCTCGAACCGCTGTAGTCCCATCGAAGCGACGATATACCCGCCCGCAGTGCATTCTTTGTCGACGGCTCGCATGACTTCTGCGACCTCGCGCGGACCGTGCTGGTAACCTGACCGGCTCGCGCGCGAGTGGCGGAATTGGCAGACGCGCAGGATTCAGGTTCCTGTGCCCGCAAGGGCGTGGGGGTTCAAGTCCCCCCTCGCGCACGGAGTCGTACGGCGGAGCGGTGCCTACGCAGGAGCGGGGCCGGGCACGAGCGGGGGCATCATGCGTTCGAAGGCGGGGATTCGGATCGTCGTCGCACTGGTCGCGGCGTTCGGTGGCGTTGTAGTCGTCGGTTCCGGTCCGGCGGCGGCAGCCGAAGCGCAGCCGGTCGTCATCGCGGCGCCAGACGCGAACGACGAAGCCGCCGTTGCCGCGTTCTACAAGAAGTGGTTCGCGACGCCACCCGCCGCGGGATTCACCGCGAACCTCGACACGTGTGAGCCCGGCACGACGGGTCTTGCATACCGGCAAGCCGAGCTGAACGCGCTGAACGCGACACGTGCGCTCGTCGGACTCGAGGCGGTAGAGGAGGACGACGCGCTTTCGGTGCAGTCACAGGCCGCCGCGCTGGTGATGAAGAAGGCAGGGATGCTTTCGCATTCGATCAATGCGTCGTGGGCGTGTTACAGCCCGGCGGCCGCGACGGGCGCCGCGCGCTCGAACCTCGCGCTCGGCATCGACGGCGTCGACGCGATCCGCGCGTACCTCCAGGATCGCAACACGCCCAGCGTCGGACATCGCTCGTGGCTGCTGTCGCCGGCCTTACGCAGGGTGGGCATGGGCGACGTGTCGGGCGCCAACGCCGTCCAGGTGGTCGACGGACTCGGGACGCGAGAGCCGTCGGGGCCGATCCCATGGCCCGCACCGGGGTACTTCCCGCGCGAGTTGCTCGTTCGGGGCGACGATACCGACGAAAGCGGGCTCTGGTCGCTCTCCGACCCGGCCCTCGACGCCTCGGCGACCGTGACCGCGACCGTCGACGGCGCTTCGCAGCCCGTGTCGGTGCGATCCAACTCCTGCTGTAGTGGCGATCCGACGATCGTGTTCACGATCCACGCTCCCACAGAGGGCCGCGCCACGACCGTGCGCGTCGTCGCGCCGGGCTTCGACTACTCATGGACAACGCGTGTCGTGCGGTCGGTGAAGACCCCGGGCGCGTCGTGTTGTGTCAGCGCCGCGGCCCTGCCGGTCAGCGCGCGTATCGCGTGGGCGCCGGCGCCTGAGAACGGTTCACCGGTCACGCATTACACCGTGACGGCCAACCCCGGCGGGACCCAGGTCACTGCGACCGGAACGTCGACGTCGTTCGGCGGGCTCAGCCCGGGCGTGCCGTACACGTTCACCGTCGTGGCCCACAACGCGCACGGCCCAGGCCCGTCGTCACCGCCCTCGAGTGCGATCGTGCCGCTTCCGCCAGATCCGCTTCCGCCAATCCCGCCGCCGCCAATCCCGCCTGGCCCGCCGGCCGCGCCGGTGCCGGGTTCGGGCGTCGTGCCGGGCTATTGGATGTTGGGCCAGCGGGGCACGGCCTACGGGTTCGGTGGAGCCGCGGTGTTCGGCAGCGCGCCGACATCGAGTGCCGCCGACCTCGAACCGACGCCGTCGCGCGCCGGCTACTGGATCGTGAACAACGCTGGGCAGGTGTTCGCATACGGCGACGCGCCCTGGCTCGGCAACGCGGGTCCGCTCGCGCCGTTCGAGGTCGTCACCAGCATCTCGACAACGCGCAGTGGTCAGGGCTACTGGCTCTTCACGAATCGCGGCCGCGTCATGAACTTCGGTGACGCGGTGCACCACGGCGACATGTCGCTCGCGGTGCTGAACGGGCCCGTGCTCGGGTCCATCACGACCGCGAGCGGCAACGGGTACTACATGGTCGCGTCCGACGGCGGGATCTTCTCGTTCGGGGACGCGCGGTTCTTCGGGTCGATGGGTGGATCGAGACTCAACGCGCCGGTGATGGCGCTGGTCCCCGACCGCGATGGCGTCGGGTACTGGCTCGTCGCGCGCGACGGCGGCATTTTCGCGTTCGATGCGCCGTTCCTCGGTTCCATGGGCTCGTCCCGGCTCAATCGACCGATCATCGGCATGGTGGGCTACGGCGCGGGCTATCTGATGGTCGGTGAAGACGGCGGCATCTTCAACTTCTCCGATCGGCCGTTCCTTGGAAGCTTGGGCGCGAACCCGCCTGCCTTCCCGATCGTGAGCGTCGCGTCCACGACATAGTTGGCGGAGCGGCCGGGTCGCGCAGCGCATCCAGGTCGACGCCGACATTCTCACGACCATCGGCGTGAACGTCGCCGGTCCCTGTGACCTGTTGTGGCCACCGCATCTCTCGCATCTGCTGCGCGACGACACGCGGCCACCCGGCATCCGCACCTATCCGAAGCAACTCAAGGAACCCATGAGCGAGTCGCTGGTTGCCCCGGCATCGAGTGGATCGTCGTGCTGTACCCGAGCACGACCTAGAGGATCTGCGACAGGAACAGCTTCGTCCGCTCCTCGCGCGGGTCCTGGAAGAAGTGCTCGGGCGTACCCACTTCGACGATCTCGCCGTCGGCCATGAACACGACGCGGTCGGCCACTTCACGCGCGAAGCCCATCTCGTGGGTGACGACGATCATCGTGCGGCCTTCACGGGCGAGATCCTTGATCGTGTCGAGGACCTCGTTGATCATCTCGGGGTCGAGGGCCGACGTCGGTTCGTCGAAGAGCATGACGTCGGGGCGCATCGCCAGCGAACGCGCGATCGCGACGCGCTGCTGCTGACCGCCAGACAGCTGGCCCGGGTATTTGTGCGCTTGCTCAGGGATTCGCACCTTCTCCAGCAGTTGCATCGCCTGGAACTCCGCTTCCCGTTTCGGCAGACGCCGGACGTGCCGGGGCGCGAGCGTGACGTTG
>JBEVDP010000285.1:0-8299 GCA_040513235.1 Acidimicrobiia bacterium
TAACTATCTTCGAGTCGGAAGTTGACGAGCACCGCGCCGACGAGCAGCGGGTGGCACAGCGGCAGCAGGTTCGGCGTCTGCTTCGCCGCTTGGATCCCCGCGACGCGCGCGACGGCAAGCACATCGCCCTTGCTGATCGCGCCGGACGCGATCTTCGACGCAGTGTCGGGTTCCATGTGCACGCGGCATCGCGCGACCGCGCGGCGGTGCGACGGTTCCTTGGCGCTGACGTCGACCATGCGGGCCCGGCCAAGCGGGTCGAGGTGCGTGAACTCCGACGCCATGGCGAGGGATTCTAGGGGTGAATCGTCCTGCGACCGGGAGGGCCCCGAAATTACCCGCCAATCTGGCTCATGGACCGGGAAGGGCGGATGAAGTTGACCTCGCCGATGTGGTGCCCTGCCCACTTCGTGCCCACGGCGCCTTCGATGGCGGCCGCGAGGCGGTCATCGAGGTCGGGGGCGTCGAGGCCGGCGCCGGCCCGGAGTTCCGCGCGTAGGTCGAACTCCTCCAGCGCGAACAAGCACGTGCGGAACTGACCTTCGGCCGTGAGACGGACGCGATCACAGTCGTCACAGAACGGCTCGCTGACGCTGGCGATCACGCCGACGTCGCCGATCCCGTCGCGGTACACGTAACGCGTTGCGGGCTCGGCGCCGTCGCCCCCCGCCTGCTCGAGCGGGAACACTGCGTCGATGCGATCGAGGATCTCGGCCGCGGGCACGACCTTCTCGCGGTGCCACTCACCCTGCGCGTCGAGCGGCATGAATTCGATGAAGCGCACGCCGACGCCTTTCTCGCGCCCGAATCGAGCGAGGTCGACGACCTCGTCGTCGTTTACGCCGCGCATCACGACTGCATTGACCTTCACCGGATCGAGTCCGGCTTCGACGGCCGCGTCGATCCCGGCGATGACCCGGTCGAGCTCGTCGCGCCTCGTGAGCGCCATGAAGGTCTCTCGCCGCAGCGAATCGAGCGAAACGTTCACCCGTCGAAGGCCGGCCGCGACGAGGTCGTGCGCGACCTCGGGCAGCTTCACGCCGTTGGTGGTGAGCGCAAGGTCGACGTCGAGCGGCGCCAGGAGCGCGACCAGCCGCGTGATGTGCGCGCGGACGAGCGGCTCGCCGCCGGTGAGGCGGATGGCCTCGAAGCCAAAGCGTTCGACGCACACTTGGGCGACCCGGGCGATCTCCTCGTACGTGAGGACCTCGGTCTTCGGCAGCCACTGCATCCCTTCGGCGGGCATGCAATACGTGCAGCGGAAGTTGCAGCGGTCGGTGATCGAGACCCGCAGATCCTTGACTCGACGGTCGAAGGGATCGATGAGGGGTACGGGCACCGCACGTGTGGTCACGGCCCCGAGGTTAGGTCGCTCACCAAATCGGTGGGTCCCTGCCGATTGCGGAGGCCAAGGACGGCGAGCAGCGCAGATCGGGGGCGGGGCGGTGGCAGCGCCCGATTCCCGCTACTGACCGAGCAGGAGTACCTCGACGGGCTCTCCGGCCGCGACCCCGTCGCCGTCGGGGATGAGGGCGAGGCCGTTGGCAGCCGCCATGCCGGAGAGCACGTTGCTCGCCTGGAATCCGGCCCGCTCACACTCGTAGCTGCCGTCGGCGACGGTGACGCGCACCCGATCGAGATGCACCTTGCCGTCGGGCCGGCGGGAGAACGCGGTGCGGGCGGTGGCTCGAACCGGGGTCGCGATCGGAGTAGTCCGACCCATCATCTTGCGCAGCGCGGGCCGCGCGAACAGTTCGAAGCTGACACGCGACGACACGGGATTGCCCGGCAGTCCGAACACCGGCATGCCCTGCACCACACCGAACGCGAGCGGTTTCGCCGGCTTGATCGCCACCTGCGACCACGTGAACGACGCGCCGGCGAGCCGCTCGAGCACCACCTTTACGTAGTCGAAGTCGCCCATCGAAACCGCGCCGCTGGTGAGGAGCGCGTCGCACGAGCCCGCCGCGGCGGCGATCCGTGTTTCGAGCTCGTGCTCCTCGTCGCGCGCAATCCCGAGATCGACGGGTTCGCAGCCGGCCTCGGCGACGACTGAGAGCAGCATCGGGCGATTGGAGTCGCGGATGCGCCCGAGCTCGAGTGGCCCGCCCGCGACGAGTTCGTCGCCGGTGGACATCACGCCGACCCTCGCGCGCGGGTGGCACGCGACCTCCGTGATGTCGAGGCTCGCGAGCACACCGACATGCGCCGGTGTGAGCACTGTCCCCGCATCGAACACCGGCTGGTTCGGCGTGAGATCGCCGCCCGCGGGGCGGATGTGCGCGCCCGCCTCGGCGGCCTGTTCGATCACGACGAAGTCGCCTTCCGCGCGCGTGAGCTCGACCATCACGATCGCGTCGGCACCTTCGGGGATCGGCGCGCCCGTCATGATGCGGACGGCTTCGCCCGCTCCGACTGCAACGGTCGGCGCCCGACCGGCGGCCAACTCGTCCACGACCTTCAACCGCACCGGCGCGCCGTCGGTATCGGCCGCGCGCACCGCGTACCCGTCCATGCCGGTGTTGGCGAACGGTGGTACCGGCTCACGCGCGATCACCGCCTCCGCAAGCACGAGACCGACGGCATCACGAATTGCGTGCGGACGGGCCGGTAACGGAGCGACGGCGCCGAGGATCATGGCTTGTGCGTCGGCGAGCGGAATCATACGAGGCCCCGTCGCTGCACCAGTTCGCGAAGGATCTCCGCGAACTCAGGACCGAGATCGGGCCGGTCGAGCGCCAGTTCGACGTTGGCGCGCAGCCAATCGAGCTTGACGCCGACGTCGTAGCGACCTCCGCTGCACACGAACCCGAAGACGGGTTGGCCCTCCTCGATCATGCGCGCGATCGCGTCGGTGAGTTGCAACTCGCCACCGCGTCCAGGCTCGATGCCATCGAGCGCATCGAAAATCGCGGACGGGAACACATAGCGGCCAATCACGGCGAGATTCGACGGCGCTTCGTCGCGCGGCGGCTTCTCGACGATGCGTTGGAGTTCGAACACGCTCGGTTCGACCTGCACGCGCGGCTCCGCGCATCCGTACGCGGAGATCTCGGCCGGGGTCACTTCTTGCAACGCGACAACGGCGCCTCCCATACGCGCGTGCACGTCGAGCATGGATCGGAGCAATCCCGCGTCGTCGACCATGATGTCGTCGGCGAGCAATACGGCGAACGATTCGTTTCCGACGTGATGCCGCGCAACCGACACCGCGTGTCCGAGACCGAGCGGGTCGCGCTGGCGGACGTAGTGGACGTCGGCGAGATCCGATGCGAACTGCACTTCCTTCAGCAACTCGTGCTTCCCCGTTGCCTCGAGGAAGTGCTCGAGTTCGAAGTTACGGTCAAAGTGGTCTTCGACTGCACGCTTCGACCGGCCGGTGACGATCAAGACGTCGGTGAGGCCTGCACCGACGGCTTCCTCGACGACGTATTGGATCGCGGGCCTGTCGACGACCGGCATCATCTCTTTGGGTGAGCTCTTCGTGGCCGGCAAGAAGCGGGTGCCGAGTCCGGCCGCCGGGATGACTGCCTTGCGTACAGGCTGCAACGGACCTCTCTCACTCGGGAGTCGGGTTGAGATTCATCTCTTCGCGGCGGATGAGCCGCCGGATGTTCGCCGCATGACGTCCGATGACCAGAACCGCCATTGCGGCCAGCACCGCGACCTCCCACCAGTCGTAGCCCGCAATGGCAGCCGCGATCGGGAACAGCACCGTGATGAGCAAGGACGCGAGCGACGCCTTCTTGAACACCCGCGCCACCACGACCCAGACGACCGCGAGGATGACCACGATCACGGGGAACAGCACGACGAGCCAGCCGCCTCCCGTGGCGATCCCCTTCCCGCCCTTGCGGAAGAGCGGGAACATGTGGCCGACCACGGCCGCGATGCCGAGGACGTATGCCCCCGGCCGGCCGCCGATCCAAAGGCCTGCCCCGGCCGCGAGCGCGCCCTTGGCGAAGTCGAGCAGAAGGACGATCGCGCCGTAGCGCCAGCCGAGCAGCCTGGCCACGTTCGACGCACCGGGGTTGCCCGATCCCTCGACCGTGATGTCGCGACCCTTGGCCCGTGCCACAAGCTGGGCGCTCGGAAAGGTGCCGAGGAGCCAAGCCAGCGGGACACACAGCGCAACGGCGATCATGAGAACGCCATTCTTGCGCAGGGCGCCCGAGAGAGGACCCGTCCCGCCCTCGATCCGATACGCTTGGCACTCGCAGGCCGCGAGTGCCAGCACGCGAGTGCCGCACCCAGGGAGACGACATGCCGACGTACGAGTACCGCTGCGCCAAGTGCGGCGAGCACGTCGAAGTGTTCCAGTCGTTCTCCGAAACGCCGCTCACCAAGCACGAGGGCTGCGGCGGGAAGCTGGCCAAGGTCCTGTCCCCCGCCGGCATCGTCCTGAAGGGCTCGGGCTTCTACAGGAACGACAGCCGCGACGGCCGGAGCAAGAAGCGCAGCACGACGGCGTCGAGCTCGTCGGACAGCTCGTCGTCCTCGTCTTCCGAGTCGAGTTCGTCGTCGTCGGACTCCTCGTCGTCGAAGTCGTCGGGATCCGACTCGTCTTCGAAGTCGTCCGAGGCCAAGACCGCGTAAGCCCCGATGGCGCACGCGAACATCGGCGTCTTCGGCGGGTCCGGCTTCTACGACTTCCTCACCGACGTCGACGAGATCACGCTCGAGACGCCCTACGGCGTGCCGAGTTCGCCCGTCACGATCGGCACGATCGGGCCGCATCGGGTCGCGTTCATCGCGCGCCATGGCCGTGCGCACGAGCATTCGCCCGCGCGATTGCCGTACCGCGCGAATGCGTGGGCGCTGCGCATGCTCGGAGTGCGCACGGTGCTCGGTCCGTGCGCGGTGGGATCGCTGCGCCCCGACATCGCGCCCGGCCACTTCGTCGTGCTCGATCAGCTCGTCGACCGGACACGCGGGCGCGTCGACACGTTCTACGACGGCGACGTCGTGCACCACGTGTCGTTCGCCGATCCCTACTGTGAGCCGTTACGGGCGCTGGCAATCCGCGCGGGCGAGGCGACCGACGTGACGATGCACGCGGCGGGCACCCTCGTCGTGATCAACGGACCGAGGTTTTCGACGCGTGCGGAATCGCGCTGGTACCAAGGGCAGGGCTGGGATGTGGTCGGCATGACGCAGTATCCCGAGGCGTACCTCGCCCGGGAGCTCGGCATGCATTACGCCGGCATCGCACTCGCGACCGACTACGACGCGGGCCTGGACGACGAGCCGGGTGTCGAACCGGTTACCCACGAGGCGGTAATGGCGGTGATGGCCGAGAACGTGACACGCGTTCGGGAGTTGCTGCGCACGCTGATCCCGACGATCCCTTCCGAGCCCGAAGGATGCTCGTGTCGGGCCGCCCTCGGCGCACTGTCCGAAATCCCCGCCCAATAGACGAGCCTCGCGGCCGGGACGCGTCACCGACTGAGCGGCCGACCCCGGCCCGCCGGTCCGGGCGGGCAACGACCGACGGGCCAGGGGGCATGCGGCCGGGCGCCCAGCCACCTCGCTCGGTTGGTGATCATTCCCCTCCCCTTCCTCCGTCAATCACCCCGAAGTAACCTCCGTTCTCAACTTCTCCCGGCGCTTCCCCGTCCCGCACCGCTGCAGTCGCAGGTTCTGAAGGGGAAATCATGCGCCGATCGCCTCGGTCTGTCGTCGCGTCCTGCGCGGCGATCGCCGTCGCCGCCCTCACGGCCATCGTCGTGGCCCAAGACCTCACCTCGCTCCACCGCCGGGCGCGCGAGTTCGGCCCACCGCGTGAAGTGGTCGTCGCCGCGCGCGATCTCCCGCTCGGCGCGAAGGTCGCCGCTTCCGATCTCGACACGGTGACCCGGTCCGAGTCGGAGATCCCGCCCGACGCCGTCGGAGCCGGCGGCGACGCGATCGGGCGCGTCGTCGCGGTCCCCGTCCTCGAGGGCAGCGTGCTTTTCGCGGGTCATCTCGCGCCGGCCGACCGCGACGGTCTCGACGGCCTCGTTGCGGCGGGTTCCCGCGCAGTGCGGATCCAGCCGGCCGACGGCCTGCAACCGCCGATCGGCGCGGTCGTCGACGTGCTCGTCGCGCTCGACCCGGCTTACGGCGGGGGCGGGCGGGCGACCATCGCCGCGCGCGCCGCGCGCGTCCTCGCCGTCGACGCGGCCGACGCCAACGATCCCACCGCGTCGGGCACGGCCGGCGTTACCCTCCTCGTCACCGAGGAGGAGGCGCGTGAGCTCGCATTCGCGACTGCGAACGGCGTGGTGACGTTGGCGCTCGCGCCGCCGGAGGCTGCGTGCTGTCCACTATCCGGATCCTGATCGTGTTGCTCGTCGCGGCGACCGCGTCGAGCGCGGCGGCCGACGAGCTGACACCGGTGAAGGCGGCCGTGCTCGGCGTCATCGAAGGCATCACCGAGTACCTGCCGATCTCCTCGACCGGCCACCTGCTCGTCGCGCAGGAGCTGCTCGATGTCGGTGCGACGGATGAGACCGAGGACGCGGCCGACACGTACGCGATCACGATCCAAGCCGGCGCGATTCTCGCCGTCGTCGTCCTGTACTTCGCGCGCCTCCGGGCGATGGCGGCAGGACTCGTCGGGCGTGATACCGACGGGAGGCGTGTCCTTCTCGCGGTCGTGATCGCGTTCGTACCCGCCGCCGTCGTCGGGGTCGTGTTCGAAGCGTTCATAAAGGATGCGCTGTTCGGGGTCGGACCGATCATCGCGGCGTGGATCGTCGGCGGTGTCGCCATCTTGGTTCTCGCGCCGCGCCTCCGGCAGCTCGGTGAACGAGGCCACGCGCTCGAACTGCTCACGCCGCGGGCCGCGCTCGTCATTGGCGCCGCGCAGGTAATCGCGCTGTGGCCCGGCACCAGCCGCAGCCTCGTCACGATTGTCGCCGCGCTGTTCGTGGGGCTGTCGATGGGCGCCGCGCTCGAGTTCAGCTTCCTCCTCGGCCTGGCCACGCTGACGGCGGCCACGCTCTACGAGCTCGCGCGGAACGGCGGTGACCTGTTCGAGACGTTCGGCGTCGTGAACCCGCTGATCGGGTTCGTCGTGGCCTTCGCGTCGGCGGTCCTCGCGGTCCGATGGCTGGTCGGCTACCTCGACCGGCACGGGTTGGAGCTTTTCGGCTGGTACCGGATCGGGGTTGCAGTGATCGCGCTCGGGCTCGTCGTCGGGGGCGTGCTCTAGATTCCGGCGGTGATCACAACCGTCATCTTCGACTACGGCGGCGTCATCTCGGGCCCGCTGTTCGTGGGCATCGGCGCCTTCGAGAAGGCGGAGGGCTTCGCGCCCGGGAGCCTCTTGCAGTTGCTGTTCGGCGAGACGCACTACATCGGCGTCGAGGGCCGCGCGGTGGCCGAGGCCATTGCCGCCGACCCGGACGCGGCCGAGGCGTCGGGTGAAGTGACCGACGAGCCCGACTGGCACCTGCTGGAGAAGGGCGCGATCGAGGTCAAGACGTACTTCGAGCGGATGGTCGAAAAAGCGCCCGCGGTGTTGGGCAAGCCGCTCGACATGGACGCGTACGGCCGCTTCTGGCGTTCGAACTCGCCGAGCGTGCACTGGATGGTCGTGCACAAGATGCGCGACCTGAAAGCGCAAGGGCTACGGATCGCGATCCTCACCAACAACGTCAAGGAATTCGGCGAGCACTGGCGGGCGACGTTCCCGATCGACGAACTCGTCGAAGACGTGGTCGACTCGAGCCACGTCGGCGTACGGAAGCCCGAACGCGAGATCTACGAACTCACGTGCACGCGCCTCGGCATCGAGCCGAGCGAAGCAGTGTTCCTCGACGACAACGCCGACAACGTCGCCGGCGCGCGCGCATTCGGCCTGGAGACGGTCCATTTCGGCGTAGACCCGTGGGCGGCACTCGCCGAACTCGACGCCATCCTCACAAGTCGCGGCATTGCTCCCAGGCGTCACTGAGCCTTACTGAGTACGGCTCAGTGACGCATGGTCGCGTTACTCGTCGCGGTTGACGGTGCCGGGGGAGAACGCCGGGGCGCAGACGGCGATGTACTCGGCGCCGTTGGGTGTGAAGTACTGCACCCACTCCCCCGCGGGTGTGATCACGGCCTGACCCGCGTTCACTTCGAACACGCCGTCTTTGTGTCGAACGTGGAGCGCGCCCGCGAGCACGACCGTGTACTCGTCGAACTGCGGCGTCTGTCCCGGCTCTTCCCAACCAGCGGGGCTGTGCATGTGCGCGACGCTCACCGCCGTCGTCTCGCTGTTGACCCGCCCGACGTACTCGTCGAGCAGCTTGGGCGGTGTCCCCGCCGCTAC